>CAMWNL010000130.1 GCA_947175585.1 uncultured Bacteroidales bacterium
GTGTCATATCAAGTGTGTTATGATGAGTGATAAACGGACGGGCCGAAGCGCCACCGGCGATAGACTGCAGGATAGGAGTCTCTACCTCCATATAGCCGTGTTCGCCGAAATATTTACGCATGGAGTCATAGACCTTACTGCGCTTGATAAATATATCTTTGACCTGATCGTTAACCACAAGATCGACATAGCGACGGCGATAACGCAGCTCGGGGTCGTCAAATGCATCGTAGGTCACACCGTCCTTAACCTTAACAATCGGGAGCGGACGGAGCGATTTACTGAGGACAGTCAATGTGCGCGCATGCACCGATATTTCGCCGGTCTGGGTGCGGAACACATAACCCTCGACACCGATGAAGTCACCGATGTCAAGCAACTTTTTGAACACAACGTTATAAAGATCCTTATTTTCATCGGGACAAATCTCGTCGCGTGACACATAAATCTGTATGCGACCTTTAGCGTCCTGCAATTCGACAAAAGCGGCCTTACCCATTATACGTCGACTCATAATGCGACCGGCTACACACACGTCACGCGCAGGAGCATCGTCAACAAAGTTGGCTTTGATTTCATCAGAATGAGCCGAAACAGGATATTCGGCTGCTGGATAAGGGTCTATACCCATCTGACGCATAGTGTCGAGACTACCGCGGCGGATGATTTCTTGTTCGCTGAGTTCCAGTGGATTCATATAAGTTTAATATTTAATGATATTCTTTGTATTGTGCGGTTTACATTTTGCCGCCATATCTCGCACAAAGTTACAAAAAATCAGTCGAATTATGAATAGCTGCGGTTGTTATGTCAATGTCGCTCAGTAAAAATGCCTGTGGAATAGTTATCTTCCGCTCTTTGTAAAAAACTTTTGTCAATTGGTGAAACTTAGTCATGGGATTTGTATATCCTTTATCCGATTTGTCTTGCATTTTGACGAAATATTGAGCCATCATGTGTTTTAATGAGCATAATTAACACATCTTAACACCATAATTAATGGAATTTGGGTTGACTTTTTTAAAAAATAAGCTAACTTTGCAACAAGAAAATAAACTTATTAAATAAGCATTAGCAAAAGTCAATTCAAAATAGAATTAAGATAACGTTTTGTTAGACTCACAATATATACTTGAATTTTGGTTATGAGGGAGGTGCGTTGCTGCGAAGTAACGCACTTTCATTTTATCTGAGTTTGAAGCAATTACATGCACCCATAATCATAATGACGACTAAGGTCAAGGCCTCTGAAACAGGGATTGCCGCCCAGACTCCCCACCAATACCCCAGGGTCGGAAGCAGCAGAAATGCCGGCACAATCACCACTACGCCTCGTAAAAGAGTCAGTATTGTCGCCTGTACCGCATTTTCGACACTTTGACAGAATCCGATGACCGAGATATTGGCAGCAAAGAAGACGGCACACATCGCAAACACCGGCAAGCCGGCTCTTGCGAGCAATCCGGCCTCACAATCCGGATCGATAAAAAGACCGACTATTATATCAGCTCCAAACGAAATGCAGCTCGCGGCAATTAATCCGCACACTATCGCTACAATAAGGCTCACCTTAAAGGCTTTGTAGACACGCTTAGAGTTACCTGCTCCATAATTATAGCTTATTATCGGTTGAGCCGACTGTGCTACCGAATTACTCATCATAAACATTATCGGGAACAAATAACATGCTATACTATAAGCCGCTACTCCGGCCTCGCCATAATATTTCATAAACACATAATTTCCGGTCAACATCATTATCGACATAGCCACTTCTGTAATGAAAGCTGAGGAACCCACACAAGCCTGTCGCCAGACATTATTCCACAGACTCACACGTGACCACGCAAACTTGATGACATAAGAGTGACCGCAAAAATAATATATCACCATAATCGACCCGATAATAATACTTGCCGAAGTCGCAATAGCCGCACCTTTAACTCCCATTTCCATGGGAAAGACAAGCCAGTAATCAAGAGCGATATTTATTATCGCAGGGATGACATTACACAACATCGCAAATTTAGGCGAACCGTCGAGCCTTATAACCATCATGCCGATACAATTGAACAAAAGGAAAAATATACCCGGCAAAATCCACATCAGATAGTCGATTGCATGAGGCATCAGCACATCAGAGCAACCGAGCATTCTCGCCACCCTCTCAGGCATAAGTCCTAATATAATAGTCACCGCTGAAACCAATACACCGGAAACTACCACTGCCTGTGTAACTCCGACTGAAGCGCGCCGACTGTCGTCTTGCGCAAGCATGACTCCTGCGACGACAGATGCCCCGATACCAAACATAAGACCGATGCCTGTGACCACCATATAAAGAGGCGCAATAATATTAACCGCCGCTATACCGTTAGGTCCAACACCCTGCCCCACGAAGATACCATCGATAACAGTTATCAGCGCATTGAAAATCATCCCCAACAGCGTGGGAAAGAATATCTTGAAAAACAAATTAGTCACTTTGCCGCCGGCGTAATCGAGACCGGTCTGTTGATCTTTTTGTGTCATAAGTATTCAGTATTATATAAAAAATAAGCCGGATTAAGATTATACGGGCGCACCCGACATCTTATCCAGCCTTATAGTTGCGACTATCGACCCTCCGATGAACGGGACAAAGTTATAAAAAAATGCCAACTCAGTCTCACTATCTGATATGGGACTTCAATTTTTTAAACTTTTTTACTGCAAAATGACGATTAATCAACCTCATGGAGATTTACCGATTATCAGTAACCCTTTCTTAGCAACCACTAATTATCAGCCACTTAAAATAAACAACAACCATATCGGCTTACCTTCGCGATTACACTACTTTTAACAGTTGGGAAAAAGCATTATTTTTGCCTACAGAATCACCAAATACATTCAACCACAAAATATCTTCATCCGTAATGAGAAAGCTACCAATCGCAGCGCTGGCAGTCCTGGCAATGTCATGTTCGCAAAATGACACAACGCAGGTTTCTCCTGCAATTAGTCCTGATGAACAAATCGAGGCTACTGTAAAAAAAATCGTTTCAGATATGTCGCTCGAAGACAAAGTCGGTCAAATGTGCGAAATCGCTGTCGACCTTGTCTTATCAGACAGCACCCTCGCCGATGGCTCGCCTATAGCCGATCCGACCAAATTGAAGACTGCTTTTGAGCAGTTCCGCGTCGGATCGGTGCTCAACACTCCTCAGGGTCATGCACAGACTCCCGAAGTATGGCACAACATCATCAGCGCCATCCAGGACGCCTCAATGGAATACATTGGTATTCCTGACATCTACGGTGTGGATCAAAATCATGGTACCACTTACACCACCGGTGGCACTTTATTTCCTCAGGAAATCAACATGGCCGCTTCGTTCAACCGTGAACTGGTGCGTGAAGGCGCTGCTATTAATGCCTATGAGACTCGTGCCTGCGCAATTCCATGGGTCTACAACCCCGTCATGGATCTTGGCCGTAATCCTGTCTGGAGTCGTATATGGGAAAGTTTTGGAGAAGATCCCTACATCAACGGTGCTATGGCCGTGGAGCTGGTCAAAGGCTATCAGGGCGACGCCCCGAATCATGTAGGCGTGAATAATGTCGGCGCATGTCTCAAACACTACATGGCCTACGGAAATCCGGTGACAGGAAAAGACCGCACACCGTCGTCTGTCAACACCATCGATCTCCGCGAAAAATATTTCGCTCCATTCAAGGAGGCCATCCGTGCCGGCGCTCTGTCTGTAATGGTAAACTCAGGCAGTAACAACGGCATGCCTTTCCACGCCAATTACGAAATGCTCACTACCTGGCTTAAAGATGATCTGAACTGGGATGGCATGATAGTAACCGACTGGGCCGACATACACAATCTGTACAACCGCGACAAAATCGCTCATGATTATAAGGAAGCCATAATGCTTGCTGTCAACGCCGGTGTCGACATGTCCATGACTCCTTACGATATGGAATTCTGTACCCTGCTCAAAGAACTTGTCGAGGAAGGAAAAGTGTCAATGAGCCGCATTGACGATGCCGTAGAACGCATTATCCGCTTCAAATTGCGCCTGGGACTGTTCAATGTTCCTGTGACCGACTCGAAAGACTATCCTATGTTTGGTAGCGCCGGACATGCAGCCAAAGCTCTTGAATTGGCCGCACAGAGCGAAATCCTGCTCAAGAATGAAAATGCAACCTTACCACTCACCGTCGGTAAACGTATTCTCGTCACAGGTCCAAATGCCAACTCGATGCGTACCCTGAACGGTGGATGGTCCTATACCTGGCAGGGAACTGACGAGCCCGTTTTCCACGAGCAATACAACACAATTTACGAAGCCATGTGCAACGAATTCGGCGCTGACAAGGTTACTCTTGAACAAGGTATGGATTATGTTGAAGCCTACGGCCAATGGGAGACAGAAAACAATTTACGCATTGACCGCGCCGTAGCCGCAGCTCGCAACGTCGACGTAATTGTAGCCTGCGTAGGTGAGAATTCATACTGTGAAACTCCGGGCAACACCAACGATCTCCACCTGTCAGACAACCAGACTGCACTTATCAAAGCTCTCGCAGCTACCGGCAAACCCATAGTTCTCGTACTGAACGAAGGTCGTCCTCGCATCATTCGTGAAATCGAACCGATGGTTTCAGCAGTTGTCGATATTCTTTTGCCGGGCAATTACGGTGGTGACGCGTTGGCTCAGCTACTTGCCGGTAAACGCAACTTCAGTGCCAAACTGCCCTATACATATCCTAAATGGATTAATGCCCTGGCTACTTACGACCATAAGCCTTCAGAGACCGTAGCGACAATGTCAGGAGCTTATAACTACAGTGCTGATATTGACGTGCAGTGGCCTTTCGGTTTCGGCATGAGCTATACAACTTTCGAATACAGCAATATCGCTGTTGACAAGAGCGAGTTCTCCCCTGCCGATAATATCACAGTGAGCGTAGATGTCACCAACACTGGAAATATGGACGGCATGGAGCCTGTAATCCTCTACAGCTCTGATCTCATAGCGTCGCTCACTCCCGACGTTCTCCGTGTGCGCGGCTTCGACAAGATCACCCTCAGACCCGGCGAAACAAAACGCGTTGAGTTCACCATCCCGGCAAGCGATCTCGCTTTCGTAGGATATGACGGACGCTGGACCATCGAGCAGGGCGAATTTAAGTTCACCATCGGCAACCGGAGTGTTACAGCTCTATGTACAGAAACAAAAGTGTGGACTACTCCTAATATCTTATAAAATTTGACGGCCCGGGAGATTTTCGCAATCCTCCGGGCCATATTTTTAATCCATACATCAAAAAAATCATCTGACGAAAAAAACTTTTTACTCATCCCTGATGTTATTATGACATGAGAAGGCATTTTGCTGACGTTAATAAAAAGTCAAGACCTCAAAATGTTTGATTACCTTCTCAGCCCGTTCTCCTCCTCGGTCAACGGGCTCTTTTTATTTAGCCAAATAGAAATTTGCCGCTCTCAATCGCGGAAATCAGCCGCGGATGTTGTAACTTTGCAAAAAACTTACAATAATGAGAAGCAACGATACATTTGAAATGGTTGCCAAGACTTTTCAGGGTCTGGAAGGTGTGCTGGCCGACGAACTCCGCTCTCTCGGAGCCGAAAATGTCGAACCCGGCAAGCGCATGGTCTCGTTCAGAGGCGACCTCGAAATGCTCTACAAGGCTAACCTATGTTGCCGCACGGCGCTGAGGATTCTGAAACCGTTCTATAAATTCACGGCAAAAGATCCCGAAGACCTGTATGATAGGACGAAAGATTTCGACTGGTCATCAATAATGAGTCTCGACAAGACTTTTTCTATCGACACAACAGCATACAGCAGTTTACCCTGTA
>CAMWNL010000131.1 GCA_947175585.1 uncultured Bacteroidales bacterium
GTAACACCATTCTCCGAATCATGGATTAATGTGGCTTCTCCCGAGACTTCTAAATATTTTGATATGCGTGCTAAGCCGGCGATTTATTATCTTGATAAAGATCACCGTATTTTGGCTAAAGAACTCTCTGTAGATAATATTCTTAATGCTTTCAGAACTTTAATACAATAAGATTTTCCATATAATAATGAAGGTAGCAGTATTGATTTCCGGTGGAGTAGATAGTGCGGTTGCGGTTGAGCGTCTGCTCGCCCAGGGTCACGATCTACACCTTTTCTATATACGTATCGGACTTGATACAGGCGAAGGCGATTGTTCGGCTGACGAAGATATAGAGATGTGCACCCTGATTGCTCGTCGTTATGGATTGCCGTTTGATGTAGTATCGTTGCATCAGGAATATTGGGATAACGTAATGGAGTATGCTCTTCGCACTGTCCGTGCTGGACTTACCCCAAATCCCGACCTGATGTGTAATAAAATGATTAAATTCGGATTTTTCGAACAACGTTGGGGACACGAGTTTGACCGAACTGCAACAGGTCATTATGCGACTACTCGCATAATCGGTGACAAAGTCTGGCTTGGAACAGCCATAGACCCTGTTAAAGATCAGACGGACTTCCTTGCCAGAATATCTTATGACCAACTTTCCCACTTGATGTTTCCAATCGGAGATTTACCGAAGGCCGCTGTCAGGGAAATGGCTTTGAGCGCAAATCTACCTAACGCAAAGCGTAAGGATTCGCAAGGTATATGTTTTTTGGGCAAAATAAACTACAATGATTTCATTCGCCGTCATCTTGGTGAAAAGCCCGGATCCATAATTGAAATTGAGACCGGACGAAAACTCGGTGAACATCATGGCTTTTGGTTTCATACAATCGGTCAACGCAAAGGCCTCGGTCTGAGCGGAGGCCCGTGGTATGTGGTTAAGAAAAATGTTGATGATAATGTCATATATGTTTCTAACGGCTATGACACGGACAAGCAGTATGGCAAGACGATTCATATCGATGAAATGCACTTTATCACTGAAAATCCTTGGGATGAAGCATGTCAGCGAGTTGCCATAACATTTAAAAATCGTCACATGCCTGAGTTTCTTCCTGCAACAATCTCAAAAGCTTCAGACGGTAGTTATCTGATTGAGTCGGAGCGTAAGGTACAGGGTATCGCACCGGGACAGTTTGCTGTTATTTATGATCCTGCGGCATCTGTGTGTATTGGCTCGGGCATCATTACCGGCAGAAGTGTGGCTGACATTAACACCATTAAGAATTAACATAATGGATGACCGAATTAAACTTAAGGTTATGGGCATATCTTATAGCCAGTTGCAGTCTGGTGCTTATGCCCTTTTGCTGAGTGAGGAAAACGGACCTCATAAAATTCCGATTGTCATAGGCGGTGCAGAGGCACAGTCAATAGCCATTAAGATGGAGGGTATTATCCCACCGCGACCCTTGACTCATGATCTATTTGTAAGCTTTGCTCACGCTTTTGGTGTAAAACTTACGGAAGTCTTCATCTATAAGTTTGAGGATGGAATTTTCTACTCTGAGCTGACGTTCAGCGATGGCAACCGTACGGTTCAACTTGATGCGCGAACTTCTGACGCTATTGCTATAGCCATGCGGACTCACGCTCCGATTTATACTACTCATGAAGTTGTCACCGAGACAGGATTTATAATTAACGACAATGATCTGGCTGACTCACGCGATGATGCTCAGGATGCTGACGCTGTCACTGAATCCGATTTACCGGGCGCTGATTATTTCGCAGAGCCAAAACTTGAAAACTACGCTATCGAGGAATTAGAGCGAACTCTCGCACAACTTATCGAAGACGAGAACTATGAGGAGGCTGCGCGTGTTAATGAAATATTACAACGCAAACGTGCCGCTCGCGACGGCGATAATTAATAAACAGATACGATAATGACAGAGACTTCATCACCGATGGCGGTTGGCCGCCCACTGATATTCATTTCTAATGACGATAGCATTTCAGCTCCTGGTTTGCATCGTTTGGTCGACTATGTTAAAGATTTAGGCGACGTTGTTGTGGTTGCTCCTGAAGATCCTCATTCCGGTATGTCATCTGCTTTTACTGTCACAGATGCCCTGCGCATAAACCAGTGTGAGGACTATAATGGCGCAAGGATGTTTACTGTCAACGGCACTCCGGTAGATTGTGTAAAACTTGGTTTGTATGCAGTCGTACCTCGTAAGCCCGACATCATGATTGCCGGAATCAATCATGGTTCAAATTCAGGTAATTCAATAATCTATTCAGGCACAATGGGTGCTGTCCTAGAAGCCTGTATGGAGGGTATACCCTCAGTGGGCTTTTCTCTGCTGCATCATTCCATTGCTGCGGATTTCAGTCTCTCGGCCAAGTTCGTGACTGAGATTGTAAGTAAAGTTTTGGATGAAGGACTGCCCAAAGGAATATGCCTTAATGTCAACATTCCCTCAAAGGTTGTTCCAGCCGGCATAAAGACATGTCGAGCTGCGCGCGGCCATTGGTCAGACGGATACAGTCGCTATCTTGACCCTATGGGAAATCCTTTTTATATGCTTAACGGAGTTTTTATCAACGAAGATAAAGACGCAACTGATACTGATGAATATTGGTTGGCTCGTAATTTCATATCCGTTGTGCCGGTCAGTCCGGAGATGACATATTCACCGGCTATAAAGGACTTGTCCCGTCGTTTTGACTGCGAGGATTGATTTACTCAAGAAAATATTGTCCTTTGTTTTTAGTGGCGTTGCCGTACTCGACAGCGTCACTCGGACATATGTGATAGCAGCGTAGACAGAGGGCGCAGCGGTCATGCCATTGTGGGCATTTTGCGCCCATTGTTATATTATCCATCGGACATGCACGTGCGCACTTTCCACAACCGGTGCAGTTGGCATTGGTCTTAAATGGCCGGGGTGACATACAGAATCTCACGAAATATGGATAGATTATTCCGGTCTTTATCTTTGGCCACGATCCTTTAGTAAGGATATCACCCTCTATATTCTCACTTATCCTTCTTGCAATCTCGGAGATCTGTTTAGGTGCTTCATCCAGTTTATGCGCTGCAAGTTCTGGATTGTCCACATCAAAACCCTTCATCAAAACATAAGTGTTCGGCATGATTACCGAATATGCACATCCTGTCTGCCACTTACGGGCTGCAATAAGTTTGCGCCATTGTGAAGCAGTTTCTCCGATATCGTCACCGCATGTCGTCACCATTATGTGTGTTGCGTCATTTGCTCCATCAAAGTTACATTCGTTGATGAAGCGCTTGACAACAGGTGGCACTCCCCATGAATAAGTAGGAAATACCCAGATGACCCGTTTGTCATCTGTTTTGAGATGACTTTTAGTCGGGTCATAAAGTGTCTC
The DNA here is from genome assembly GCA_947175585.1 of uncultured Bacteroidales bacterium. Taxonomy (GTDB): domain Bacteria; phylum Bacteroidota; class Bacteroidia; order Bacteroidales; family Muribaculaceae; genus CAG-873. The sequence goes on from CAMWNL010000131.1 coordinate 3,412, forward strand.
TCCTTTAAGTTGAATAATTTGCGTTTCTTTGAGGTGAACGCCAAGTTCACGGGCAACAAACTTACTGTTGCCCGTACCGCTGAAAAAGATTATCATTGATTCAGTATTTGCGAGGATTTCCGCTGATTGTCACTTGGGTTGCCCCATAGCCATATTCTCTGAACGATGCATCCTGAACTCCACAGTTCTTATATCTGTAGTTTAATTCTTTCAGAAGAGCCTGACGAAGTACGCCCTCGCCTTTACCGTGAATAAATACAATCTTCTTACCACCCATATTGATGTTTTCATCCATAACTTCGCGGAACTTGTCAATCTGATAGTTCAGAATCTCAGAGTTTGACATACCGTTCCAATTGTCAAGCAACTCACTGATATGGAGATCAACAACCATTGGATCAGTATTCTTCTGAGCCTTTTTACTTATATCGCGTCGTTTGACCGGTTGCGCCTTGGGTTTGACAGCTTTTTCTATTTTTACATCAGATTCTTGGCTTGTGATATTGAGGGCGCCTCTTTGCGGTTCGTCATTTATGACGATATCAAGCGCAATTACAGGATTGTCAAAATATACATTTGGATGGAAACAATGAAGACGAGCAAATTTTGTGGTATCAAGACGTGACTCGTATGCAACCGGTGGCTTGATTTCAAATTTCTTGTCTCGTTTAAACGCAATATACTGCACAGCTACACGATCTATCTCAGGAAGATCATTGACTGATAGTTCGGCCAGCAGCAACTGAAAGTTGGGTTCTACTACACCGGCATAGCGCGTTGTCCATTGTTTGTCACTATCGCTCTTTGTCATAAAAGTAAAGTAGAGATAGTAATTCGAATCATTGACAAGATATGTATCAAAGCCTCTTTGTGACAGTCGTTTCAAGTCATGCGGTTCAAATGCGAGCACAATGTTTAGAGAGTCCCCTTCTGGAGTTTCCTCTATCGGTTCCGCTTCTATTGATACATCAGTAGATTTGCTCTGAGGCTGGACCGACTGAGTGATTGCCGGTTTCACTACAGCCTCAACGGGTTTCGGGGCTGATGTCTGTGCAGTGCCGACGACTACACATTCGCGTAAAAGCATTGGGGTTTCAAATCCATCCTCATCGGCCACGTAGGCCATATTATCTTTTATTCTTACAACCGTGCCACCTCCGACATCATTAAGGAAGCGCACTGTGTCTCCTATTTTTGCTGTCATAATCAATTATGATAATTGTAGATTGCTACTTATTTTTCCACAAAAATAGCAAATAATTTTGTGATTTTAGCTCGCTTTGGCCGACTATGTTTTGTCACTATGAGATTATTTAATTAATTTTGCGAAAGATAGTGACCGATATGACACCATTATTTTCTATAATTACCGTCTGTTATAATGCTGCTGTTGACCTTTCGAGAACAATCGCGAGTGTCGATTCTCAGACATTTAAAGACTATGAACATATCATTATAGACGGAGCTTCGACAGATGCAACGCCCGAGATACTGAAAGCATCAGAGCGCAGTGGCCGCGTGTATGTTTCCGAGCCTGATAACGGTATCTATGATGCTATGAACAAAGGCTTAGGCCGTGCGACGGGAGAATATCTCATATTCCTTAATGCAGGAGATAAGTTCCATAATGATAATATTCTCAGTCTCTATGCCGAGACTATTGCTGATTATGGAGAACCCGGAATAGTCTACGGGCAGACTATACTCGTCGAACGTAATGGTTCGGTGGTCGGACCTCGCCATCTTACCGCACCGGAGGATTTGACTTACAGAAGTTTTTCACGTGGGATGCTCGTTTGCCATCAGGCAATGGCCGTTATGCGACGTTTTGCTCCGCTTTATGATACTCGCTATCGTTTTTCCGCAGATTATGATTGGGTGATAAAATGTCTACAACATTCACGGCATAATATCTCAGTCGGCGAGGTCGTCTGTGATTATCTTTCAGAAGGAGTGACTACGGCTAATCATCGTGCGTCGTTGATTGAGCGTTTCCGCATAATGTCACACTATTATGGGTTTATACCTACGGTTGCCCGTCACTTTGGTTTTGCACTCCGTGCTTTGCGCAGAAAATCTAAAAAAAGAAACAAAATTGATATTATTTAATACTACATTTCATCTTGACTCAACAATTGAGTCTGATTTTCTCGCGTGGATTCGCGAGAGTTTTATTCCGGCAGCATTGTCTGCCGGAATAAAAAAGCCGTTGTTATGTCGGATTGTCGATAATATTGAACCGGGATGTTCGGCTTTCGCACTTCAAGCATTTATCGGATCTGTTGATGAGGCCGATAAATGGCGCTCTGAATATCTATGTAAATTATTGGCAGAAATGTCTGTGCGGTGGAAAGACCGTGCACTCGCATTTTCAACACCGATGGAGGTTCTGGAGTAATGGCATTACCTTCTGTAAATAAATCCGAACTTCGCGATTTCGACCGCATAATAATAGGTGT
>CAMWNL010000132.1 GCA_947175585.1 uncultured Bacteroidales bacterium
TAATGTGACACTTGAAGATGCGATAATGCTTGCGAGGACACGTAGCGTCGATGCTGCGGTCGCTCTCAACACATTGCGGTCGGCTTACTGGGAGTACCGCACTTTCCGCGCCGGCTTGTTGCCTGAGGTGACGTTTAGCGCCACAGTGCCGAGCTACAGCAAACAGTATTCGAGTTATCAGAACTCTGACGGATCATACAGTTTCGTGCACAATGACAATCTCGCTATGAGCGGAACGCTTTCGCTCGAACAGCGCATCTGGCTTACCGGCGGCACGATAGCAATGTCATCGTCGCTCGACTTTATGCGCCAGCTCAGCGGCACGATCGGCAACCGCTATATGTCAGTACCTGTCGCGCTAAGGCTCACTCAACCGATTTTCGGGGTCAACGACGTGAAATGGAACCGCAAAATCGAGCCTGTGCGCTACCGCGAGGCAAAGGCTAATTTTATCAGCGCGACAGAGCAAGTGGCGATGACCGCGATAATGTATTACTTTAACCTGTTGGAATCGAGGCAAAACGAGGCGTCGGCGCGACAGAACGTCACTAACGCCGAGAAACTCTATGAAGTGGCGCTCGCCAAACGCGACATGGGCCGGATAAGTTCCAACGAGGTGCTTCAGGTGGAACTGAACCTGCTGAACTCTCGGTCGACACTGACGTCGTGTGAGAGTCAGGTTAAAAGCGATATGTTCAGGCTCAGAACATTTCTCGACCTCGACACATCAGTGATAATCGAACCTGAAATACCCGACGTGACGCCACTCAGTACTGTCAGTTTTGAGACGGCACTCGCCTACGCTCTCGAAAACAACGCGTTTGTCGATAATATCCGACGCCGTCAGCTCGAAGCCGACTATCAGGTGGCGTCAGCCAAAGGCGCTCAACGTCAGATCAGTCTTTTCGCACAGATAGGTTACACAGGCACCGGTCGCGATTTTCACGGAGCCTACGACCCGTTGAACGACAATCAGGTCGTGCAGGTCGGCATGTCGATACCAATTCTTGACTGGGGCAAGCGGCGCGGACGGGTTAAAGTGGCCGAGAGCAATCAGGAACTTGTGCGCAGCCGTCTGCGCAAAGAGCGCGCGGAGTTCAGCGAGAACCTTTATATATTGGTTGAGCGGTTCAACAACCAGCATGAGCAGCTGTCAATAGCCCTCCGCGCCGACGAAGTGGCCATGAAGCGATATGACAGCAGTGTCGAGACTTTTATGATCGGCAAGATTTCAGCTCTCGACCTTAACGACTCTCAGACGAGCAAAGACTCGGCGCGACTTAAATACCTCAGCGAGCTGTTTTCATACTGGTATTATTACTATCAGTTGCGAAGCCTCACACTGTGGGACTTCGCGACTGACCAGCCCATTAATGCAGACATTGAGAAAATTTTGAAAATGTAGGAGTTGTTTTGTAACTTTGTGTGTTATGATACTCATTGTTGATGATGATCCTGCTATCAGAGCTTCGCTGTCATTGCTGCTGAGCCATGCCGGCCATGATTATAAGGCTGTGGCGTCACCGGCCGAAGCGATGGACGAGATACGCCGAGGATTGGCGGATGTGGTTATGCTCGACATGAATTTCTCTCGCTTCACAACGGGTGAGGAAGGACTGACACTGCTGCGCCAGATAAAAATTTTTGCTCCCGGGCTGCCTGTCATACTGATGACCGCCTGGGGCAGCATCGAGCTTGCTGTCGCAGGCATGAAGGAGGGAGCGTTTGACTTCATCACCAAGCCCTGGGACAACCGCCAGATATTGAAAACCATATCTACTGCCTTAGAACTGTCAGGCAAGAGTGAGGATAAGGATAACAGCAACGGTGAGCCTACAAAGTTTGACCGCTGCGGCATCATCGGGCGCGACCCGGTGCTCACCGGAGTGCTTGACACTGTGGCGCGTATAGCGCCGACCAATGCATCCGTGCTGATAACCGGCGAGAGCGGCACAGGCAAAGAACTGATTGCCGAAGCCGTCCACCGCAACAGTCCGCGCCGCAACAAGCCTTTTGTCAAGGTCAACCTCGGGGGCATGTCTCAATCGCTGTTTGAGAGCGAAATGTTCGGTCACGTCAAGGGAGCGTTTACCGACGCTGTGGCTGACCGCGTCGGACGCTTTGCGGCAGCTGACGGCGGCACGATTTTTCTTGACGAAATCGGCGAACTCGACCTGAGCTGTCAGGTAAAGTTGCTCAGAGTGCTGCAGGAGCAGCGCTTCGAACCGCTCGGTTCAAGCAAAACCCGTAAAGTAGATGTGCGCGTGATCTGCGCCACCAATGCCGATCTCCCGGCTATGGTTGCAGACCGAACTTTCCGCGAAGATCTCTTCTACCGCATAAATCTTGTTACCCTCAAGTTGCCACCCCTGCGTCACCGACGGGGTGACATCGGCCTGTTGACATCGCATTTTGCCAAGCTTGCGTCAGCCAACTACGGCGTTGACATGCCGATAATTGACCAATCGGCCATTGACTTCTTATCGTCGAGACAGTTTCCGGGAAACCTGCGCGAGCTTAAAAACCTGATTGAGCGCGTGATCCTGGTGAGCGGAGCAAAGACGCTGACCGCCGATGATTTCGAAAGGGAAGCGTCACCCGAAATGCTCGCAGGCCCGCAACCGTCGAGTCTCGAAGAGTCGGAGCGTGCGAGGATAACAGAGGTGTTGAGGCGTTGCAACGGAAATATCTCACGCGCGGCAACCGAACTCGGCATCAGCCGTCAGGCACTTTACCGCCGCATCGAAAAATTTGACCTTAACGATATTTCCCCCACCCGATGAATCTCAGGATACTGTTTGTTATATCGGCCATACTGCAACTGTCGTCATGGGGCTATCTGCTGAGCGTCGACAGTGTGCCGTTCTATGTGCTCGAAGGACTGACAATAATCAATATTATCTATCTTATCTATTTTTACAGAAAAGTCCACCGACCTATTCAGGCTCTCAGCGACGGTCTCGACCTGCTGAAAGGTCAGGACTGGAATTCGACACTCAACAGAGTCGGACAGCCGGAGGTAGACAAAATCGCCGATACATTCAACAAGATGATCGCCATGCTCAAGGAGCAGCGCTTATGGTTTGAGGAGAAATCTCATTTTCTGAACCTGCTGATTGCGCGTGCGCCGATCGGTGTCATCATACTGAACTTCAACGACAGTATCTATATAGCCAATCAGGCGGCCGCAAAAATATTTGAAACCACTCCTGACTCTATGAGCGGCATGAATCTGCAGGAACTGCCGGGCACAGTCGGCGAATGTCTCGCCCGGCTGAACACAGGTGACTCAACTCTGATGCGCACAGATTACGGCGCGACTTACAAGTGCTCGTGTCTCAATCTCGTTGACAAGGGAGTCGTCCATAAATTTTTCCTGATCGAAGACGTCGGTGACGCTATGGCCGACGCCGAGAGATCGGCCTATGAAAAAATCATACGCATCATAGCCCACGAAGTCAACAACACCGTGGCACCCATCGCATCGTCGATCAACGTTGTCACTGATATCATCGACACGTCAGACGAGACAATCGAACTGCTGCAAAGCTGCTCGGAGAGAGCGTTGGGCATGAGTGACTTTGTGTCGCGTCTTGCCGACGTGGTCAAAATACCTGAACCGGTAATGCAACTGTGTGACATCAATCAACTGATACTCCGCAACCGCCCGTTTCTGGAAAGTCTTTGTATGCCGGCAGGTTGCAGATTGAATTTCGAGCTGGACGACAGTGCCCCGGCTTGCATGGCCGACACGCCTCTGATAGAGCAATGTCTCGTCAATATAGTCAAAAACGCTGTGGAGAGCATAGCTCAGACCGGCCACAAAGGAGAGGTGACCGTAGCGACTTCACGCTCTGAGAAAGGCGGCCTGCTCATCACCATAACTGACAACGGAGCCGGTATCTCTCCGGAAAAGAATCTTAAAATCTTCACACCGTTTTACACCGACAAACCCGGCGGTCAAGGTGTGGGGCTGACTTTCGTGCGCGAAGTGCTCCGCCGCCACCGCTGCAGCTACAGCCTCCAGACTGACTCCGACTCACTCACCAGATTTACCATCGAATTTCCCCGGCGAGGGAAGCAAGTATGATGGCAGAGTTATGAGGGAATTCGTGATTGAGAATCAGCTATGGTCATTATGTATTAAAATTTAGCCTCGCCGGGTTAACGACGAGGCTAAAAAAGTTTTTTAAATAAGAGTCTTCGCGACCATTATTTAACTACGCGGCGCTCTTTGATACGAGCTTTTTTACCGGTGAGGTTGCGGAGGTAGTAAAGTTTAGCGCGACGAACCTTACCATACTTATTGACAACGATAGAGTCAATGAAGGGAGATTCGATGGGGAAAATACGTTCAACACCGATATTGTCGCTCATTTTGCGAACGGTGAAACGCTTTTTGTTACCTTCGCCAGAGATGCGGATAACTACACCGCGATACTGCTGGATACGCTCTTTGTTACCTTCTTTGATTCGGTAAGCGACTGTGATAGTGTCGCCGGGGCCGAATTCGGGATGCTGTTTGCCTGAAGCGAAAGCTTCTTCAGCAACTTTAATTAAATCCATTGTAGCTAAATGATTTAAAATGTTAACATTAGTCGCAATATACGCAGGCTGCATGTCCTACCAGAGATTACGAAATCGACCGCAAAGTTAGTCATTTATTTCTGTCTGACCAAATTATGAAATGAGAAAAATCATTAAATTGCCGAAAATCAAACCGTAAGGCAGAAAAATCTTAGAGTTTATAGGTGAGCATGAGGTGGATGCCGAGTTGGTGACTGTCAATAATAGCATTAGAGAGCCATGCTCCCGGGGCAACGTCCATAGACTGATCCATATAATATGTGTTTCGCTTGTAATAGTCCAAACCTAAAGTGACATAAAGACGATGGAACAGCTTATAATCTGCTGAAAATTCGAAATGATTGAACCATGAGCGAGAGGCATCTCCGGCAATTTCGTCGCGATTAAACCAATCGGAATATAACGGTGTGTCGTGACTCCAGGTGTACAGACGATAGTGTTCGTCGGCGAGACGAACAAACAATCTTTCGCCCCAAAAACCACATTTCAGGGCAGCCTTAATTGAAAATCCGGAGCCCCAGTTGTAGTTACGGTTATAATCACGGTAGTAATCAGTGAGGATGCCGGCCAGGATGACAGCGTTAGCGTGCAAGTAGCCGTCAAGTTTGAATGTCTTTGACGGACGGTAGCCGACCATCAGACCACCGCCGACCGAAGCCGGGGTACCTAATTTATATGGTATATTACATGGCTGCCACGGAACGGCTGTGCCGGATGACATACTGATCGTGTCGGAATCGAAAAAATCGAAATGCTGATATAAACCGACGTTAAGATTGAGCTTATCTTTCTCGATCAGATCTTTTGAGAGCAGTCGTCCGACTATTTCGACACGACTTAGGAGGGGTTGGGTCGAGATGGCCTGCAGCTCGACAAGGCCGGTGAAATAATCGTAAGGTTTTTTGGTCGTCTCACCATAACGTTCACCGTATTCGAGTTTGATTTCAGCCGCCCCTCCACTTTTGCCGATGTTATAATAATCGAACATGAGCAGTTGTCGAGTGCCTATCGAAACATCAGTCTTGAGAGACGGAATACCGAAATGGCGTCCTGAGGTCGACCTATGTCTCCACGCTGCACCGGAAACGATACGGTTGATGCCTCTCATGGGATCTATGATAAAGGCGGCAAACTCTCGGCCGAAACGTTCGACCCCACTGCTGCGGTTGTCGATAATAAGGTCGGAGATGCGATACTCAACCTCGCCGATAGCGGCTCCACCGACAGGAGTGGCGATGATATCGTTGGTCGAGGGATACTCACACTCCATAAAAAG
>CAMWNL010000133.1 GCA_947175585.1 uncultured Bacteroidales bacterium
GTCGAGACGATATTTGTTGATGCCGACGATGGTCTGACGGCCTGAGTCGATACGAGCCTGGGTGCGGGCCGCAGCTTCTTCGATGCGGAGCTTGGGTAGACCAGTTTCGATTGCTTTCGCCATGCCACCGAGTTTTTCGATTTCCTGAATGTGAGCCCATGCGCGCTGTGCAATCTCATTGGTGAGTGCTTCAACGTAGTATGAACCTGCCCAGGGGTCAATCTGTTTGGTGACCATGGTTTCCTCCTGAATGTAGATCTGAGTATTACGGGCAATACGCGCAGAGAAGTCAGTCGGAAGGGCGATAGCTTCGTCAAGAGCGTTAGTGTGGAGTGACTGGGTGTGACCGAGAGCTGCACCCATGGCTTCGATACATGTGCGGCCAACGTTGTTGAACGGATCCTGTTCGGTGAGTGACCAGCCAGAAGTCTGAGAGTGGGTGCGGAGAGCAAGTGATTTGGGGTTTTTGGGATTGAACTGTTTTACAATCTTAGCCCAAAGCATACGAGCAGCACGCATCTTGGCGATTTCCATGAAGAAGTTCATGCCGATAGCCCAGAAGAATGACAGACGGGGAGCGAAAGCGTCGATATCCATACCGGCGTTAACACCGGCGCGAAGGTATTCGAGACCGTCGGCGAGAGTGTAAGCAAGCTCGATGTCGCAGGTTGCGCCTGCTTCCTGCATGTGGTAGCCGGAAATTGAAATCGAGTTGAACTTAGGCATGTTCTGTGAAGTATATTCGAAGATATCGGCGATGATGCGCATTGAGAATTCAGGCGGATAGATATATGTGTTACGCACCATGAATTCCTTGAGGATGTCGTTCTGGATGGTACCGGCCATTTCTTCGAGTTTGGCACCCTGTTCAAGACCTGCGTTGATATAGAAGGCGAGCACGGGGAGTACAGCGCCATTCATTGTCATAGACACAGACATCTTGTTCAAAGGTATGCCGTCGAAGAGAACCTTCATGTCTTCAATCGAGCAGATTGATACACCGGCCTTACCAACGTCACCGACTACGCGCTCGTGATCGGCGTCATAACCGCGGTGAGTTGCGAGGTCAAATGCAACAGAGAGACCTTTCTGACCTGACGCAAGGTTGCGACGGTAGAAAGCGTTGGACTCAGCTGCGGTAGAGAAACCTGCATATTGACGGATGGTCCATGGACGGAGCGGGTACATCGCGCTGTACGGACCACGCAAGAACGGAGGAATACCTGAAACGTAATTGAGATGTTCGAGGCCTTCGAGGTCTTCCTTAGTGTATATGGGTTTTACGGGGATAAGTTCGGGTGTGAGCCAATCTTCTCCACCGGCAACGGGTGCATGCTGCACACCGAATGCGTCTTTAGTGATATCTATGGTTTTAAAATCTGGTTTCATTGTCGAGATTATTTGAGAAGTTTGGCGTTGAATTCTTTAAGAGTGTCGAGCACATTGCAACGAACATGGATAAAGTCGTTGATGCCGACAGCTTTGAGATCCTCCATGCAAGCAGGAGCACCGGCTACAACAAACTGAGCACGACCGTCGAGATACTTGAATGCTTCGGGTGCAAGAGTAGCATACTCGTCATCGCTTGAGCAAAGCACGATAACGTCAGCGCCTTTTTCAAGAGCAGCGTCAACGCCTTCCTGAACAGTATCGAAGCCAAGGTTGTCAATAATCTCGTAACCTGCACAGCCGAAGAAGTTTGTAGAGAACTGAGCACGAGCAAGACGCATAGCGAGATTGCCGATTGTGAGCATGAACACTTTCGGACGCTTAGCTGCAGCCTCGGTAGCAAGACGGAGGTCTTCGAAATCTGTAGCAGCGCGTTTCATCAACAGGCCACCTTCAGCAGCCTCACCGTGGCCGCATGAGCAGCAGCATGCTTTGGTTTCAATCTTATCAGCAGCCTTTTCGTTGATATTAGGATACTGGTTAGTGCCAAGAAGAATTTCCTTGCGACGAGCGACGTCGGTGTGACGTTTTTCGCAAGATTCGTTAACGGCTTTCTGTACTTCTCCGTTAGATACCTCAGCAAAGAAACCGCCCTTGTCAACAACAGAGAGGAAGAGTTTCCAAGCTTCATTGGCAATAGAGAGTGTGAGAGTCTCTACATAGTAGCTACCGCCGGCAGGATCGACAACTTTGTCGAGGTGGCTTTCTTCCTTAAGAAGGAACTGCTGATTGCGAGCGATGCGCTCAGAGAATGCGTCGGGAGTCTTGTAAGGAGTGTCAAAGGGCACAACGGTGATAGAATCCACACCGGCAAGAGCAGCAGACATAGCTTCGGTCTGGCTGCGGAGCAGGTTGACGTGAGCGTCGTAGATGGTCTGATTGAATTTTGAAGTTGCGGCATGGACGTGCATTTTCGCAGCGTCTACTGAAGCAGGCTTGTATTGTTCGACAATCTGAGCCCAGAGCATACGGGCAGCGCGGAATTTTGCAAGTTCCATGAAGTAGTTTGAAGAAACACCCATGTTGAACTTGATGCGATCAGCAACTTCGTCGGGAGTAAGGCCGGCGTCAGTAAGAGCTGTCATCCATTGAGCGCCCCAAGCGAGAGCATAGCCAAGTTCCTGGAAAATATAAGCACCGCCATCGCAGAAGAGAACAGAGTCTACGGCGATCACTCGGAGTGAGGGGACGTCCTTAACTGTCTCTATAAGTTTTTTCGCTTTTTCTGTGATTTCGGGTGAAACTTCGCCACCGTGACGGAGGGCTTTACGTAGAGGATTGAAGCCGATAGAACCGTGGAATTTCTTTTCAGCTCCGATAGCCTTTAGATATTTAACAAGTGCCTCAGCAAGATCCTGAGCCTTGCAGGGACAGCAATTGAAGTTGATTTCAACGTTTTCGAGGTCGATGCCTTCGAGAAGAGCTGCTACAGTAGCTTCAGTCGGCTCAGCAACTTTGAATCCAAGTGAGTTTACGCCCTTGCCGAGAACTTCGACAGCAACTTTGTTGGCTTCTGTCGGGTCTTCAGAAAGGATTTCCTGACGGGTGAGCCACTCATTGTTTGTACGAGTGCCACGGATAAAAGGATATTCGCCTGGAAGCGACTCGGTTGTTTTGAAGTCTGCGATGTCTTCAGCGCGGTAGATGGGCTCGACATTGAAGCCTTCGTTTGTTCTCCAAACCAATTTCTTATTGAAATCGGCTCCCTTCAGGTCGGTCTCGACCTTGGCGCGCCATTCGTCATAGCTTATGCCCGGGAATTGGTCGAACAATTTTTCTCTTTTTTCTGCCATAATTACTTTGTAAGTGATTGTTCTATAGTGAGATTTAAGTCTGAACTACTTAATCGTGCCAAGAGCAAAACGCTCTAAGCCACGACAAAATTAATAAACTTTATATAAATTGCAAACCAAATCGCCGAAAATACTGAAATTTTTCTTTAAAGTGCAAGTATTTGGGCTGCATGGTCTTTAGTCTTGACCTCTTTTGGCGTTATAATATGAGTCACAACCCCTTCGGGAGATATGATGAAAGTAGTGCGAAATGTACCCATATATTTACGTCCATACATAGACTTCTCGCCCCAGACTCCGAACTTTTCAACGAGTTTATGGTCTGTGTCGGAAATGAGGGGGAACGGTAGATTGTTTTTGGCTATGAAGCGTTGATGTGATGACTCAGGATCAACGCTGACACCGATGACCTGATAATTATGAGCGAGAAGCTCAGCGTAGTTGTCTCGCAGATTGCAAGCCTGAGCCGTGCATCCTGAGGTCATGTCTTTGGGATAAAAGTACAACGCGATTGTTTTACCGGGGTAATCGCTAAGCCGCACATCTTTACCATCCTGATCGACGCCGAGGAGGTCGTCAACTTTGTCACCGATTTTAATCATAGTTTGTTGGGTATTTGAAGAGTTAATATAAGATACAAATTATAGTACGCGTCTCGCACCAATGTAGTGATGAGAATAATAACCGCCGTCAGGATAGGTGTCGACGCGAATTCCTCCTCTGATAGCAGCGTGGATAAATGATATCTTGCCATCAGGAGCGACATCAACGGCTATGCCGACATGTCCAACTTTTTTGCCTGCCCGTCGAGTGCTGAAGAACAGCAGATCACCGGGGCGCACGTCAGAAGTCGCGACGGATTCTCCCTGGCGATATTGGTCGCGCGACGATGCTCCAAGAGCCTTGTCAAAATGACGGAAGACGAAACTTGTAAATCCTGAGCAGTCAAAAGCATTAGGTCCTTTACCACCACGGCGATAAGGCTTGCCGAGATAACGATTGGCATAACTGATAATATCGTTAGCGAGCGCTTCTCTATTAAGCCGGTTGTCACGACGGGCGGTTTTCTCAACAGCCTGCATGAAGACATCGACTTCTTCACCGGGAATTGAATCGTCAGCATAAATAATATGCGGACAAAGACAGAATAGCCCCAGACAAATCATCAATTTGCCGATGTGAAAATTTAAACGGATAATGTAGTCGTTACGCATACTACAAAGTTATGAAATCAGGATGTATTTAACAAATGCTATTAAATTTCTTAGGATTTGTTTACATTAGACCTGAGCTTTCCAACACGGTGTGTTTTTTTCTATTTCAGGAATAGTCGAAGCGCTGTATGACGGATCAATGCCGGCCAGTCGTTGTCGGCTATAGTCTTTCAAACAGGTAATGGCATATTTGCCCAGTCTTAAAATCGCGGCAAGATTACAAAGGGTCATCAGAGCCATAGTAATATCAGCAAAACTCCACACAAATTGCAGCGGCGACACTGCTCCGATGAAAACAAGCGCGCTGACAATAATGCGATAGGAAGTGATGATATGATGATTGGGCGAAATAAATCTCAGATTTGTCTCACCATAATAATAGTTTGCGATGATTGAACTAAAAGCAAAGAAAAAGATAGCGATGCTTATGAATATGGATCCCGAACCCGGATGTCCAAGTCCGGCATCAACCGCTTTCTGAGTAAGAACGATGCCGTCTGCATCGCCGAGACTGATGCCGCTGCAAAGAATTATAAATGCGGTGCAAGAGCATACCAGAAGTGTGTCGGTGAGTACACCGAGAGACTGAATCAAACCTTGTTTTACCGGATGGCTGACCGAAGCCGTCGCTGCGACATTGGGCGCCGAGCCTTCGCCGGCTTCATTACTGAAGAGTCCTCGTTTTGTACCCATCACTATTGCCATGCCAAGAGTCCCTCCGGCAGCCTGATCAAAACCGAAAGCGTTTTCAATAATCATTTTGAAAACCGTAGGTATCGAATCTATGTTCATTGCGATTATTGCTACGGCGAGGGCGAGATAGGCAATTGCCATCACCGGTACTATAATCTGGCTGACTTTGGCTATGCTATGTATGCCGCCCCAGATGATAGTCAAAGTAAGTACTGACAGGATAATGGCTGACACGTAGTCGGGAACAGAAAAACTATTACCAAAAGCTTCAGCGATAGTGTTGGACTGAACGGAGTTGAAGGCAAGCCCGAATGTGAGTGTAATCAGAACGGCGAAGCACACCGCCCAAGCGCGCGAACCGAGGCCGAGATAAATATAGTATGCCGGACCACCGATGAATGATTTTTTCCCGGGTTGTTTATAAAGTTGGGCAAGAGTCGATTCTATGAAAGCTGTAGCTGAACCTAAAATTGCAATCATCCACATCCAGAATATCGCTCCGGGTCCTCCCATGGCGATAGCAGTAGCTACGCCGGCAAGATTGCCTGTGCCGACGCGGCTGGCTATTGAAACCATAAAAGCCTGAAAGGGAGTGATTGAGTGATGATGGTTACCGGAGGCATCAGTATCGATTTTACCGGAAGATAAAAGCAAACGAAACATTTCGGTGAACATGCGGAATTGTAC
>CAMWNL010000134.1 GCA_947175585.1 uncultured Bacteroidales bacterium
CCTCTGAATCCGAAAAACTCGGTGAGGATCTGCCCCCCTATGTCAGTCTCAAAGAAATTCACTCCAAACGTTCCGCCCCTTGCCCTGTCACCCGTCAATTGTGTCAAATCGACATAGACCCCGAAAAAATAATTCCCGAACACCTTCGCTCAGATGTAAGAAAGATTCAGGTATTCGGTCGTTCGGCCGTAGACCTCGAATCCTTATATTACCACACCCGATGCACCTCGTGCGCCCTTACCCATGATGGTTGCTTCTACAAAGTCCTTATAAATCCTCGCGAATCGTTTGATACCGTCCTGCTCAAAACTATTGACGTCCCCGAGCAGAAGTCACTTGATGCGCAACTCGATAGCGCGCTCACCGTCGATAGCGACCTCAAGCCGGTCTCCCTCGGCGACACTCAGATCCATACGCTCGTCGCCGAAGATAATCACATCTCCGATTTTGAGAGTGACAAACTTCGAGATATCACTGATTGCTGTGTCGACACCAAGACTGTCACTGCTGAATTTCAGAGACTTCTCTCCTACATTAATTTCATGGAGCTGTTCTTTCTCACCGACAGTGACACCCTCCCCTATGCAATAGGCAGAGTCACTGACAAAAAAACGCTCCGGCGCCTCCGACGGGCTGACCGCCTCTCTTGCCGGCAGGAAAAGAGTGACAGCACAGATACTCTCATAATACCTCCCGGCAAATTTCGCTGCGATGTGAGTCCCGAGACGCGTGATTTTTATGCCGGGACAGACTATCGCGACCCATTCCTTGGAGATATCCGGCATAAACCATGGTTGACCGTTCCTCTGAAGCGAAGAATCGGCAAAATGTCTGAGTCTGCCGTCACATACAAAAAGAGCCTTCATTGCCTTTCAACTTATAAATCAGAGATTCAACATCCCCAATCGGTTATACATCACAGCGAGATGAGAGTAAATCGACGTATTGGTGATGACCACCCCGTCGCGCACCCTTATTCGGTAAGGCGTGAAATTCCATATACCCTTGATACCGGCCGCAACCATTGTATCGGCTACGTCCTGAGCGCTCTCGACCGGAACCGCTACTATACCTATCCTTACATTCATCTTCTTCACCAGTTCCTTCAGTTTGTCAAGATGATAGATAGGTATGCCTCCGATTTCAGTCCCGACAATTTTTTCGTCGATATCCACCCCGGCTACGATATTAAGACCGTAGCGCTGAAGCCCCGAATCAGAGATCAGTGCTGCCCCGAGGCTGCCTGAGCCTACCATCACTGCGTTGTGTGACTGGCCGAATCCCAGAAATTCCTGCAACGCCGTCTCAAGCGATGCCACTTCATATCCTATGCGCGTCTTACCCTTGATGTTGAGAAATGACAAGTCTTTCGCAATCTGCGAGGAGTCAACGTTAAGCTCGTCGGCTATTTTTGTCGACGACACATACTCCACGTTGTTTTTACGCAGAAGTGTTACGTATGCGAGATACCACGGCAACCGTCTTAGGGTCGGTTCCGGCAGCAACTCGCGGCTCGATGTTGATTGTGATTCATTCATATTGTCGCAAAATTAGCTAAAAACGACGATACGATCCTCATATTTGACTCAAAAACATGACCCTCGTAGCAATTTTGACTCATTCAGCTCTATAGTTTTGAAAATTTACCTATATTTGTAAATTATATATAACCATATAACTGACATGAATCTGAAACGACTTTTCACATCTCTGCTTTCAGCCGCAGCCATATCCGGTGCCGTATTTGCCGGCGAACCTGTCAAATCTTGCGACAAACTCCCGATGTCTATGTACATCTGGCAGGGCTGCATGGCTGACTCCGACTTCGTCAACCGCATCAACTTCGGCAACTTCGACATGGTTTATCTCATGGATATATCCTTGTGGAACAGCCAGGCCGACTTTGACCGTGATATCGACAGCCTTCTTGCCGACCGTCATAACATCATACCTCTCACCAAGCGTGACCTATTCAAGCTCGCCGTCGACAACGCTCACAGTGCCAACACCCTTGCCCTGCTCTCTGTCGGCAACGATCTGCTCTACACCTCGCTTGATGACGAGCGCATGACCAAATCCGTCGATGCTCTATGTCAGACTGTCGAACAGCTCGACCTGGACGGCCTCGACATCGACTGGGAGATTGACGTCTGGCGTCACTTTGACCGTCATGCGCTGCTGATGACTGCCTTGCGCTCAAAACTTGACTCGCTTTCAGCTGTCACCGGCAAGAAATACAAACTGTCGACAGCCCTCTCGGCCGCCGCAAAATATCCCGACGAGTTGCGCAGCACTCTTGCCGGAGCTGTTGACCATGTCAATCTGATGAGCTATGACCTCGGTGGTTGTCTTTGGCGCGACTACGCCTCTCACAACACTCCTCTGACCTTAATAGATAAATACATCAGAGACTGCTGGTATGACATTCCGCGTGAAAAGCTCCATCTCGGCCTCGCGAGCTACGGATTCATGTATAAGGGCATTCTCCCCGACCAGCGTGTGCCCGAAGGCAAGACTATCGGTGACTACGGACGCTTTGTCGACTACAAGAATATGCTGCCATATATGTATGGTCATGGCGCATGGCGACGTCAGTATGACCCTGTCGATCACATGAACTATTTCATCGACGACGCAAGCTCGTCATTTATCACGATGGAGACTCCGGAGACCATCGCCGATAAATTTGACTATGCCGTCGACGCCGGACTCGGTGGCACATTCTGGTGGGAGTACGCTAAAGACATCGTCCCCGACAACAACGGCTCGCACTACTGGCATCACATCCTCGTCCCCGATCACAAACAAGTATGGACTGCCCCCGGCGCCTCCAAATGATCGGCTGACTATGTCTGACGCTTCGAAACATATCCGCTCTGTCTGGCGTTTTTACGTCGATGGTTTCCGCAATATGACCATCGGACGCAGCCTGTGGATTGTCATTCTGATCAAGCTCTTCATCATGTTTGCCATCCTGAAGGTCTTCTTCTTTCCCGACAAACTCGGCAGCGATTACGACAATGACGCCGAGAGAGCCGACGCCGTGCGCAACGCTTTGATCGCAGATTAAATAACCAAAATATAATTAACAACCTAAAACACATTAACCAAACAATGAACGATCTATTAGGAGTTGTAGATTGGTCGAGAGCGCAATTCGCTCTGACGGCCATGTACCACTGGCTGTTCGTCCCCCTGACTATCGGCCTGTCGCTCTTGGTTGCCGTCATGGAGACCATCTATGTGCGCACCGGCGACACTAAGTGGAAAGGTATCACTAAATTCTGGATGACACTCTTCGGCATCAACTTTGCCTGCGGCGTCGCAACCGGTATCATCCTCGAATTTGAATTCGGCACAAACTGGTCCAACTACAGTTGGTTTGTAGGCGACATTTTCGGCGCTCCACTCGCCATCGAGGGCATCGTGGCCTTCTTTATGGAGGCGACTTTTGTCGCTGTGATGTTCTTCGGCTGGAACAAGGTGAGCCGGCTTTTCCACCTCACAGCCACTTGGATGACAGCCATCGGCGTGTCGCTCTCTGCCCTCTGGATTCTCGTTGCCAACGCCTGGATGCAGAATCCTGTCGGCATGCAGTTTGATCCCGAGCAGATGCGCAACGTCATGGACAACTTCACCGAGGTAGCCTTTAACTCTGTGGCGATGAATAAGTTCTTCCACGCCGTTTTCAGCGGATGGGTTCTCGCAGCCGTCTTCGTTATCGGCGTGAGCAGCTGGCTGTTGTGGCGCAAAAGCAATGTCGATGTTGCCCGTAAATCTATCAGACTCGCTTCGTGGTTTGGTCTTGCAGGCATGCTCCTCACCCTCTGGACCGGCGACGGTTCGGCCGTTGAGGTCGCTCGCGTTCAGCCGATGAAGCTCGCCGCGATGGAAGGCCTTTACGACGGTCAGGTTGGTCAGAGCCTCGTAGCCGTTGGTTTTGTCAACCCTGACAAGAAGCCGGGCGACGACCTCGAAGCGATCAAAGGCGAAATCTCTATACCCTACGGTCTGTCAATCCTCGCCAACCACGACCCTAACACATTCGTGCCCGGCATCAATGACCTTATCGAGGGTCGCACTATCACAGCCGACGGAGATACAGTCTATGGTGACAGCTACGCCGAGCGCATCGCCCGTGGCAAACAGGCGCGTGAAGCTCTCGCCGCCTATGCCAAGGCCAAGGCTGCCGGCGACACTCAGGCCATGGACGCCGCTAAGATCGAAGTGATGAATAATTTCCGTTACTTCGGTTACGGCTATTTTGACAAGGCTGAAGAGGCTGTGCCCCCCGTGGCTCTGACTTTCTACGCTTTCCGCGTGATGGTCATGGCCGGTGGCTATCTGATGCTGCTCTTCATCGTCATGCTTTTTGTCTGCTATCGCCGCACTGCCGTCCTCGAAAAACCGTGGCTCCACTGGGTGGGCATCATCTCCATTCCTATTGTATGGATTTGCAGTCAGGCCGGCTGGGTCGTTGCCGAAGTAGGCCGTCAGCCTTGGGTCATCCAGAACCTCATGCCGACACGCGCAGCCATCTCTGACGTGACAACCGGATCTGTACAGTTGACATTCTGGATTTTCGCAGTGCTGTTCACTATGCTCCTCGCGGCCGAAATCAGCATCATGCTGCGTTACATCTACAAGGCTTCAAAAAATAACATCGAACAACCCGAATAATAAAATCAAGTCATGACTGAATTAGAATTATTACAGGCCTATTGGTGGCTTATCATCGCGGTGCTCGGCGCTGCCCTTGTATTTTTGTTATTCGTCCAGGGCGGACAGTCGATGCTCTGCAGCGGTAAAGACAGCGCCTACCGCCAGCTGATGGTCAACTCGCTTGGCCGCAAGTGGGAACTCACGTTCACTACGCTCGTGGTATTTGGCGGCGCCTTCTTCGCCTCGTTTCCCCTGTTCTACTCCACGAGCTTCGGCGGCGCCTATTGGCTGTGGATGCTCATACTGCTGAGCTTCGTGCTTCAGGCCGTCAGCTACGAGTTCCGTCGCAAACGCGGTAACCTCTACGGCACTGCCACTTACGACACATTCCTGATGTTCAACGGTCTCGTCGGCTGTGTGCTGCTCGGTGTGGCCGTAGCCATGATGTTCTTCGGCGCCGCGTTCACCGTCACCAAGACCAACATCCTCCAGCCCGGCGCACCGGTCATCTCTCAGTGGGCGCCCGGCCGTGGTCTTGAAGCCATCATCTGCTGGAAAAATCTCCTCCTCGGTGTGGCGGTCTTCTTCCTTGCCCGCACTCAGGCCGCTCTCTACTTCATCAACAACATTAACGCCGATCAAACGTTCTTAAAGAACATGCGTAAGAAAACTCTCGTCAACGGAGCCATCTTCGCTGTGCTTTTTGTGGCATTCCTCGTCGTGATGCTTCTCTCAGGTGGAGTTAAGCAGCTAAGCGACGGATCGTTCGTCGAAGTCGATTACATCTATTGTAACAACCTCCTCTCGATGTGGCCGTTGGCAATATTGCTCGTTATCGGTGTGGTTATGGTGCTCTACGCCATCATCCGCTCGGCCTTCAGCACGACCTTTGACAAAGGCATCTGGTTCAGCGGCATCGGCACAGTTCTCGTTGTCGTGGTTCTCTTCCTGCTTGCCGGATATGAGGGCACCGCATACTATCGATCGACGCTCGACACCGCCAGCTCGCTGACGATCACCAACAGTTCATCATCGCTGTTTACCCTCAAGGTGATGAGCTATGTGTCGATACTCGTGCCCTTCGTCCTCGCCTACATCTGGTATGTCTGGCGCAAGATGAACGCTACCAAACTCTCCGCTTCCAAACTCGAAAAAGAGTCTCACCAGTATTAAT
>CAMWNL010000135.1 GCA_947175585.1 uncultured Bacteroidales bacterium
GTATAGATGTCAACGGAGACTTTGTCGAGGAAGGCGCTCAGGTTGAAATTGGCGGTGACGACAGATATGTGGCTGTATGCAGAAAATGTTGGAGAAACAAAAGGATTGAGCAGAGTGCGCGCGGAGCGTTGCCTCTTTTTGAAGATGAACACGAACAAGAGCCTCTGACTCTTGTTGATTGATTAAGGAGAAAGAAGAAGTTAATATGATAGTATGTGACATTATAAACGCTGATAGAGTCAAGGGTATAAGCAATGCACTTGATATTGCAATTGACTGGTTGCAGGCTCATCGCGGTGACAAATTTGAAAAAGGCACTATTACTATAGATCCGGAAAAGAGAGTCACCGTCAAATGCGAAGAACCGCACATGCGGACGCCTGAAGTTGCTGAACTTGAAGCTCACCGTCGATATATTGATATTCATGTACCTCTTAAAAGCAATGAGACTATCGGGTGGGCATCGGTTGACCGCCTGAAATATCCTCACGGTGATTATGACGAGGACCGCGACATATGTTTCTTTGGAGACTCGGCGACCTGTCGTCTTCATCTTAGAGTTGGACAGATGGCTGTATTTTTTCCTGAAGACGCCCATGCACCCAATATAGGTATCGGCGCACATAGAAAATTGTGTATAAAAGTTCCTGTTGAGTGACGTATGAAGACCTTAATGTTAAGACTGATTATTGGGTTGGTTGCGATTGCCGCGAGCAATGTAGCCATTGCCGTTACGCATTTCAATGATGAAACTCTTAACTACAAGGTAAATTATAAATGGGGTCTGATTAATAAGCAGGCCGGGCATGCTAAGTTGACCCTAAAAAATGTAGGCGAAGACTATGTAGTTCAGCTCACTGCTGCTTCTGAACCGTGGGCAGATAAGTATTATCAGGTGCGCGACACACTCAATGGCATTATCGAACGAGATAATTTCAGATCAAAGTTCTATGAGAAAATTGCCCATGAAGGAAATGAAGACAAACACGATACTGTCACTTTTGGCTATGACGGCGATATAGTGACCGGAGCGTGTACGCGCAGGGTTGTCCGTAAAGGCAAAGAGCGTGTAAATCAGAAATTGATGCTTGAAGCCGAAGGTACGACTGTCGATATGATCAGCGCCTATTATTATATGCGGTCTATTGATTACAACAATTGGAAAGTGGGGGATAAAGAGACTATAACGATTTTTTCAGGTAAGAGAAAAGAAGCTCTTACAATTGAGTATCACGGCATAGAGGATGTCAAGGCTGATAAAAAGACTTTCCGTTGTTATCACATCACGTTTATATTCACCTCTGATGGAGGGAAAAAGACTTCTGATGATATGGATGCGTGGATAAGTGCGGATCAGAGACGCATACCTGTCAGACTTGAAGGAAAGTTGCCTGTCGGTAAGGTGCATTGTATTTATACAGGTCAATGAAATCGAGATGAGCGAGCAATTGAAAATCGAACAGCAGACAAAGTTACAGCAGCGGCTGAATCCGCGACAGGTGATTTTTGGACGCTATCTCGAAATGACGACACCTGAGATTGAAGATGAGGTCAGGCGCGTAATTGACGAGAATCCGGCTCTTGAAGTGGTCAGTGAGCATGGAAATGATTTGTCGGAGAGTGCAGGTGAAGATACTTTTGGTGAGAGTGCCGAGCAGTTACAGCTCGCAGATTATGGTAGCGAGGACGATGTTCCGACTCATCGGCTCGAAGCCACGGGTTTGCACTCCGGCAGCCATTTTGGAGATTATCTTGCAGTAGGAGAGGACTCGTCTCTGATGCAGGTATTGATGGATCAGCTGACAGATATAGATCTTAATGATAACGAGCGCAAAATTGCAGAGTATATAATCGGTAATCTTGACGATAACGGCTATATGACGCGTTCGCTTGCCGATATTGCTGATGATGTAGCCATAGCCGAGGGTTTTACTCCCGGGATGAATATGGTTAAAGATGTCTTTGCAAAGGTGAGGCATCTCGATCCTGCAGGCGTGGGGGCTGTTGATCTGCGTGACTGTCTGTTGCTGCAGATTGACCGGTTTCCGATTAATCTCACTACAAAAATCGCGAGAGAGATTATCTCCGATTGGTTTGATTTGTTTTCAAAAAAACATTTTGAGCAGTTGTGTGTCCATCTCGGTATCGATCAGAAAGAGATGCATGCTGCCCTTGACTTCATTAAAGGACTTAACCCTAAACCTGGAGCTTTGGTTGAGGGTAATTCATTAGACGATCGGCTGAGACATATTATACCTGATTTTGCAGTCGACATAGATCGCGACGGTGTGGCAACCGTCAGCCTTTTGAATAATATACCTGAACTTGCAATCGAAGAGAGTTTTAGGATTGATGATCTGCCGGTATCGACAAACAGACGTGACACTGAGGCGATGGCTTTTATCAAGCGGCGCCATGATGATGCGGCTGCATTTATTGATGTGCTGAAAATGAGATCTGAAACCCTTATGGCAGTTATGCAGGCGATAGTCAGAATTCAACATCGTTTCTTCGAGACTAATGATCGTTCGATGATAAAACCGATGATAATTAAAGATATTGCGGCTATAACGGGTCTTAATATATCAGTTATCTCACGTGCGGCAGCCGGTAAATATGTATTGACCTCACAGGGAGTCTATCCGCTGAAAATGTTTTTCAATGAGCGTCCGAAAGACGATGCTGATGCTTCGTCACATGAGATACTCGGAGCCCTGGCTAAGATAATTGATGGTGAGGATAAACGTCATCCCCTCAGCGATGAGGCGCTCAGTGAGAAGCTTGCGGAGCAAGGCTATGACATAGCTCGCCGTACTGTAACCAAGTATCGCGAACGTCTCGGATTGCCTGTTGCACGACTGAGAAAACAATTTTGAAATTTATACTGTAATGGAAGAAATAAAACGACATACGGTGCTCTCACGCACAGCTCAGGTAATAAGTGATTTGTTTTCCCCCATCGTGTTACCTGCCTATATGATGGCGGCAGCTATGTGGGTATCGCCGTTATCTGTAGCTCCTGAGAGGGTTAGACTAATCACTATGGGTGTTGTAACCGCTCTTACCGCAATTGTGCCTACAGCTGTTATACTTACCCTGATCAAACTGGGCAAAGCCAAAGATGTTAGTCTCTCTTCAAGATCTGAGAGATATATTCCGTATGTTGTCAGTATAGTGTGCTATCTTGCGACGGCATTGTTTCTTGGTAGTGCTAATGCCCCGATGTGGCTACGCAGTTTTTATCTTGGAGCTGCCTTTGCCGGAGTGCTTGCCTATGCGATAACGAGCAAATGGAAAATCAGCGCGCACTCCTCGTCGGTTGGTGGAGTTGCTGCCGTCTTGGCGTGGATGAGCTATCATGGCCTGCTTATTTATGGGTCGATGCTATGGGTAAGTGCCGGCATTATACTTTGTGGTCTCGTCGGAACATCGCGCTTGATACTTCATCGCCATACTCCGGCTCAAGTATTTGCCGGATATTGCCTGGGTGCACTCTCAGAACTTGGCATACTGATTATTTTAGGATAATTTAAAACATAAGATAAATATAAATGAAAGCAGTAGTGAGCATTATCATGGGTAGTACTTCTGACCTGCCCATATTACGCAAAGCGGCCGACTTCCTCGAAGAAATGCAGGTGCCGTTTGAAATGAACGCCCTCAGCGCGCATCGCACTCCCCATGAAGTTGAAGAGTTTGCGACCGGTGCGGCTGAGAGAGGTATTAAAGTAATTATCGCTGCAGCCGGAATGGCCGCAGCCTTACCAGGCGTGATTGCAGCTTTGACAACACTCCCTGTCATAGGTTTGCCGATTGACTCAACCCTCCACGGACAGGACGCTTTGCTCTCAATAGTTCAGATGCCTCCGGGCATACCTGTAGCCACAGTCGGTATCAACGCCGGTCTTAATGCCGCAATACTTGCTGTCAGGATGCTTGCTGTGTCAGATGAATCACTGGCCGAAAGATACGCAGTTTACTGCGCTTCACTGTCAAAAAAAATAGTGAAAGCTAATGCTGACCTTGCCGCCATTAATGACTATAAATTTAAAGTTTGAAATAGATAGACATTAAATAACTATGGCTCACAGAGATTTCCGTCGTAAAACATCCGAAGTTAAAGTCGGAGGCATTACTATTGGTGGCGATGCCCCTATTCGTTTACAGTCGATGACTAACACATCAACGCTTGACACTGAGGCGTCGGTGGCTCAATGCGTAGCGATTGCCAATGCCGGCGCAGATATTGTAAGATTGACGGCTCAGGGTGTTGCGCAAGCACAAAACATGGGTGAAATCTGTCGTCGGTTGAGAGAGATTGGAGTTGATATTCCGTTGGTTGCTGATATCCATTTCAATCCGGCTGCTGCGTTTGAGGCCGCTACCAGAGTTGAAAAGGTCAGAATCAATCCCGGAAACTTTGTGGATCCCGGAAGAACTTTTAAAAAACTCAGTTATACTGATGAGGAGTATGCTGAAGAACTCAAAAAAATCTCTGACAAGCTTGTTCCCTTTTTGAAAGTGTGTCGGGAAAATGGCACGGCTATACGTCTGGGTGTAAACCATGGCTCTCTTTCTGACCGTATCATGAGTCGATATGGAGATACACCGGCCGGCATGGTAGAGTCTGCGATGGAATTTCTTCGCGTATGCCGTAATGAGGGTTTTAACGATGTTGTTATTTCAATCAAGGCGTCAAATGTGGTGGTGATGACTCAGACTGTGAGACTGCTTGTCGAAGCTATGGATGCAGAAGACATGCACTATCCCTTGCATCTTGGTGTTACCGAGGCCGGTGATGCCGAAGATGGTCGGGTCAAGTCTGCTGTCGGAATCGGGTCATTACTTGCGGATGGCATCGGAGACACAATTCGCGTATCGCTTAGCGAAGCTCCCGAAAACGAAATCCCTGTCGCGAGAAAGTTAGTTGAGCATATCAACCGTATTGCGTCTGATGAGATCGAACGATCAGAGGCCCCCAAAATTCCGGATGGTATCACCAGACCTGTTCCGGTTGCAGCCGGAGTCGATTTTGATGTAGCAGTTGGTTTGCCTGATGGCTATGAACTCGTCGAGTCTCATAGAGCCAATGCTATTTCTGATATCCGTCGTCAGTTTGCAGAGCGCTACGACACCGGTAACTATAAACCGACAGTCATTAAAATTTCATATCCTGCCGATTATGATGCAGATCGCGTGACAGTCGCCGCGTCCGTCGATTTTGGCTCGCTGTTACTTGATGGATTTGGTGACGGTATCTGGATTGAAGCACCGGGGGTATCTGCCGAAAAGTTACATTCTCTTGAAATGAGTATATTACAGGCAACCCGTCGTCGTATCTCAAAAACCGAGTATATAGCTTGTCCCGGCTGTGGACGTACTCTATTTGATTTGCCGTCTGTCTTACAGACTATAAAGGCCGGAACGTCACATCTTAAAGGGTTGAAAATCGGCGTTATGGGTTGCATTGTGAATGGGCCGGGCGAAATGGCTGATGCTGATTATGGTTATGTCGGAGCTGCGAGCGGATGCGTGAGTCTGTATAAAGGTAAGGAGTGTATGGTGAAAAATATACCTGCCGATGAAGCTTTGCCGCGTTTGATTGAACTGATAAAGGAAAATGGCGACTGGGTCGATGAGTAAAAGACACCCTGAGATAATCACAACTGTACTTTCAAACGGTATCAGAGCTGTACACACTCTCTGCCGTGCGAGCGCAGTTGAGATTTTTGGTATAACCGTTAAAGCCGGTAGCCGAAACGAAAGCCTGGATATGCATGGATTAGCTCACTTCGTAGAGCACACCATCTTTA
>CAMWNL010000136.1 GCA_947175585.1 uncultured Bacteroidales bacterium
GACGTAGTAACTCCCAACGGTTTCGAAAATAACTTCGTGCCGGCTAAAACAAAATTTGCTGCAGCAAGAGATGCCGCAAGAACCAAAATGCTTGACGTTGCGTCTGCACTAACCGGTCATAAATATGATGAAGACACCTTTATAATCGTCACTTCCGGTCGTTGTGAATACCGCAACAAAGGCATCGATCTGTTCCTTGATGCCATGTCATGCCTTTCAAAAGATAATCCGTCACGTAAAGTCCTGGCATTTGTAATGGTGCCGGCATGGGTCGACAAAGCGCGTTTCGATTTAATCGACTCATTAAGCGATATAAATCACAAAAGATTAAGTGACCCCGTTATAACCCACACACTCCACAATTACGACTCTGATCCCATCATAAATCGCATACATCAAATTGGATTTACAAATGATGCCGACTCTAAAGTCTCTGTCATCTATGTACCTTGCTATTTGAATGAGTTGGATGGTGTGTTTGACATGAGCTATTATCAGCTACTGCCGGGTTTTGATGCGTCAGTTTTTCCGTCATACTACGAACCGTGGGGCTATACCCCCCTCGAAAGCGTTGCCTTTGGAGTGCCTACTGTCACAACCTCCTTGTCAGGTTTTGGTCAATGGGTGCTTGACAGCTTTGATAACTCATTCAACTCATGCGGAGTGAGAGTCGAACCGCGCACCGACAGTAACTATGATCAGGTACGTGATAATATCTCCGAAGATCTGGCTTCGCTCATCAATGCCGACAAAAAAACTCTCACAGCCATATCCAAGGCCGCCATGCAGACGGCTAAAGATGCTGCTTGGAGTAATTTTATATCTTTCTACATCAATGCTTTTGACATAGCGCTTTGCAATGCTCATAAGCGTAATAAACAATAAGAATATTATAACTGTCAAAATTTAATTAATATGAAACTACCGGTAAGCAACACAAACGCCCCCGTATGGCGTGACGTTACCGTCAAATCAGAACTCCCCTCTCAGCTTAAAGCTCTTGACGAGCTGGCTAAAAACCTCTGGTGGGTATGGAACAGCGAAGCCAAATCATTGTTCCGTGACCTTAACCCCGATCTCTGGCGCTCAACCGGCGAAAATCCTGTTATGCTCCTCCAGCAGCTCAGCTTCGAGCGAATTCAGGAAATCATTGCTTCTGAAGATCTTATGAAGCGCATCGCCGATGTGTACGCCGACTTCAAAGACTACATGAAGAAACCTATGCGTAAGGACGTGCCATCAGTGTCATATTTCTCTATGGAATATGGTCTCTGCAACTGCCTGAAAATCTATTCCGGCGGTCTCGGCGTTCTCGCAGGCGACTATATCAAAGAGGCTTCTGACAGCTGTGTTGACATGACTGCCGTTGGCTTCCTCTATCGCTTTGGTTACTTTACCCAGACACTCAGCGTTGACGGCCAGCAGATTGCCAACTACGAACCTCAGAACTTCAACCAGCTTCCTATCGAACAGGTTCTCGACAAGAATGGTCAGCCGATGATTCTCGAAGTACCCTACCCCGGCCGAATCATCTACAGCCATATATGGCGCGTTAACGTTGGCCGTATGAATCTCTACCTCCTCGACACTGATTTCGACATGAACAGCGAGTATGACCGCTCGATAACCCATCAACTCTACGGTGGTGACTGGGAAAATCGCATCAAGCAGGAGTATCTTCTCGGTATCGGCGGTGTGCTCATGCTTAAGAAACTCGGCATCCGCAGTCAGCTTTACCACTGCAACGAAGGTCACGCCGCTCTCCTCAACCTCCAGCGCCTCGTTGACTTCATCCATGAAGACGGTCTCGACTTCAACACCGCACTCGAGATGGTTAGAGCCTCATCTCTCTACACCGTTCACACTCCCGTGCCCGCCGGTCATGACTACTTCGATGAAGGCTTGTTCGGCAAATACATGGGCGAATACCCTGCCAAACTCGGCATTTCGTGGAACGACCTCATGAACATGGGTCGCGAAAACCCCAATACCAACGAACGCTTCTCTATGAGCGTCTTCGCCCTTAATACTTGTCAGGAAGCCAACGGCGTTAGCTGGCTCCACGGCGAGGTGTCAAAGAAGATGTTCGCAGGCATTTGGAAAGGCTACGCATGGGAAGAAAGCCATGTTGGCTATGTAACCAACGGCGTACACATGCCTACATGGGCTGCAAGCGAATGGAAAGAATTTTACTGGAATCGCCTCGGTTCTCAGGTATTCACCGACTCAAGCAATCCCGAAGCTTGGAAAGGCATCTTCGACGTTGAGGACGAAGATATCTGGGCTATGCGCTGTCAGCTCAAAAATAAATTTATCAACTTCGTTAAGCGCGACTTCAAGGCTAAATGGCTCGCCAATCAGGGAGATCCCTCTGCAGTCATGAAAGTGCTCGACAAGATTAACCCCAACGCTCTCATCATCGGCTTCGCTCGCCGCTTTGCCACATATAAGCGCGCTCACCTCCTCTTCACCGATCTTGAACGCCTTGCAAAGATTGTCAACAACGAGCAGTTCCCCGTCCAGTTCGTATTCTCAGGTAAGGCTCACCCTGCCGACGGAGCAGGTCAGGGACTGATCAAGCGCATCATGGAGATTTCTCACATGCCTCAGTTCGAAGGCAAGATTATCTTCCTCGAAGACTACAATATGATTGTCGCCAAGCGCCTTGTCACCGGTGTTGACATCTGGCTCAACACTCCGACTCGTCCGCTCGAAGCATCAGGCACATCCGGCGAAAAGGCTGAAATGAACGGTGTCCTCAACTTCTCTGTGCTCGACGGATGGTGGTACGAAGGCTACCGCTTCAACGAACAGGCCGGTTGGGCACTCACCGACAAGCGCACATTCACCGATCAGGCTCAGCAGGATAAACTCGATGCTGCTACAATCTACTCAATGCTCGAAAACGAGATCATACCTCTTTACTTCGCCAAGAATTCCAAGGGTTACTCTCCCGAGTGGGTTCAGTATATCAAGCGTTCAATCGGCGACATCGCGCCTCACTTCACCATGAAGCGTATGATCGACGACTATATCGCTCGCTTCTACAATCCTGAGGCAGCTCGTTCAAAGAAACTTTCAGCCAACGACTTTGCTCTTGCAAAAGAAATCGTCGCATGGAAAGAAAAAGTTGCCGCTGACTGGGACGGCATCAAGGTGTTTGACATTCGTCACTCCGGCGAAGCCGCCAACGCTACAACCGGACAGCCTATACGCGTCGAAGCGATTATCGACACCAACGGCCTAGGCAAGGATCTCCACCTCGAACTCGTTATCCACCGTATCGAAGACGGCGCTGAACACTTCGTCTCAACCAAAGAATTCAAGGTTATTAAAGAAGAAGGCAACGTTCTCACCTACGAACTCAACACCGAGACAAAAGATCCCGGCGTTTACCGCCTCGGTTATAGACTCTATCCCTATAACCCCAACCTCCCCCACCGCCAGGACTTCGCATACACTCGCTGGATCTAAAATTCCAATATACGATCGACTGAAAGAGACTGCCCTTAAGCAGTCTCTTTCCTTTTATAACAGATTTAATGACATATCGACGATTTCTATCATAAACTCTCGTTGACCTCGTTAAATGATTTTATAGACTTATGTTAACGACATCTGCATAATTTTTCTTAATTTTGCGATACAATATAATTTAGACCCTAATAAACTATTATATAATATGGATCGTGAAGTAAGAGTAAGATTTGCTCCCTCTCCCACTGGTCCGCTCCACATCGGTGGTGTGCGAACCGCTCTTTACAATTATCTTTTTGCCCGTCATAATGGCGGTAAAATGTTGCTCCGCATAGAGGACACTGACTCTAACCGCTTCGTCCCCGGAGCTGAAGATTACATCATCGAATCGCTTAAATGGCTTGGCATCGGCATTGACGAAGGCGTTGGCCACGGCGGCGAAAACGGTCCATATCGTCAGAGCGAACGCCGCGACATCTATCGCAAATACGTTAAGCAGCTTCTCGACGCCGGTCGCGCATATATCGCCTTTGACACCCCCGAAGAACTTGAGGCCGCACGCACAGCCACACCCAATTTCCAGTATGACGCTTCTACGCGCGGCTCTATGCGCAACTCTCTCACAATGCCGGCCGAAGAAGTGAAACGTCTCATTGACAACGGCGAAAAATACGTCGTTCGCTTCAAGATTGAGCCCGGACGCGCCGTCGTTGTCGACGATCTGTTGCGTGGCAAGGTGACAATCAAGAGCGATATTCTCGATGATAAAGTCTTATATAAGAGTGCCGACGATCTGCCAACATACCATCTCGCCAACATCGTCGATGACCATCTGATGGGTATTTCTCACGTTATCCGTGGTGAAGAATGGCTACCATCTGCTCCGCTCCACGTCCTCCTCTACGAAGCTTTCGACTGGACTGACTCTATGCCTCACTTCGTCCACCTCCCTCTTCTGCTCAAACCGGATGGTAAGGGCAAACTCAGCAAACGCGACGGCGACCGTCTCGGATTCCCCGTTTTCCCTCTCGAATGGCACGACCCCATCAGCGGTAATATTTCAAGCGGATACCGCGAGAGCGGATATCTTCCCGAAGCAGTCGTCAACTTCCTTGCACTCCTCGGCTGGAATCCCGGTGATGACACGGAAATCATGTCAATGGACGACCTGATTGAAAAATTCTCGTTTGACCATTGCTCGCGCGCAGGAGCTAAATTTGCCTACGAAAAAGGCAAATGGTGCAACCACCCCTATCTTCAGGAAATCGACGCCGCGAAAATCGCCGAAATGTTCAAACCGATTCTTCGCGAACACGGCGTTAATCCCGAAGACTACTCTGACGAATATATCACAAAGGTTGTCGGCATGGTCAAAGGCCGCATCAACTTCGTGAAAGATCTCTGGGATCAGGCATCATTCTTCTTCACTCGCCCCGATAGCTACGACCCCAAGGCGATCAAAAAACGTTGGTCTCCTGAAACTCCGGCCATCATGAATGAACTGATCAGTCAACTTGAAGCTCTCCCGGATTTCAGCTCTGCAGCAGCCGAACAGCCTATCCTCGATTGGATTACTTCAAACAGCTATCACATGGGCAACGTCATGAACGCGTTCCGCCTGGCAGTTGTCGGCGAGTGTAAAGGCCCTCACATGTTTGACATCACCGAACTCCTTGGACGCGAAGAAACAATTAACCGCATACACACAGCCATCGAACGCATAAAGTTAGATGAACCCACTGTATAATTTTGGTATTCACGCATTTGCCGCTGGCGCTCGTCTCGCGGCAAATCGTTCACCAAAAATTAAAAAGATGATTGACGGTCAGCGCATGACGCTGGCCGACTTGAAACATCGTCGCATGTCCGTTGCCCCTGATGGTTTTGACGTCTGGTTTCACGCAGCCTCTCTCGGCGAATTTGAACAGGCGCGTCCCATCATTGAACGTCTGCGACGCAATCAGCCTGAAAAAAAATTACTGCTCACCTTCTTTTCCCCTTCAGGCTACGACATTCGCCACAACTACGACAAAGTCGATTGCGTGGCATATCTTCCCTTTGACACTCCTCGTCTCGTCGCCCGGTTTATCGAAGCAGCGAAACCTAAGATGGCAATTTTTTCCAAATACGAATTTTGGGGAAATTACCTCGAACAACTTCGTCGCGCCGGCATTCCAACATATATTATATCGTCGATATTCCGTCCCAAGCAACGTTTTTTCCGCCCTTGGGGAGGCATGTTCCGCAAGATGCTTCAGTGCTACACTCATCTTTATGTTCAGGATGATGCCTCTCGCAGCTTGCTCGGTAGCATCGGCGTTGACAATGTGAC
>CAMWNL010000137.1 GCA_947175585.1 uncultured Bacteroidales bacterium
AGCATATACTGTTTAGAAGACTCCGGAAAGTATTTTTCAACGTAGAGCTGACCGATAGCTTCGCCGAGAGCACCTTCGGTAGCACCGAGAGCACGTTTCCAACGGGGACGCTGCTGCTGAACACCGCTAACAACTTTGCTGAATTCGAAGTTTGCGTCATTGAAATCATCGCTGAGTTTGCCGGCAGCCTGAGCAACATATTTCCAAAGATAATAATCTTTGATTTCACGGTCAGTCAGAGAAGACATGAGATCGATGCCCTGCTTAACAGTGTTGGGAGTCATAACGATTACCGATTCGGGAGTAGCAATGCCCATAGTCTTTACAAAATAGGTGTCCCAGTCAGTAGCCGGATAAGCCTCTTTAAGCTGAGCGATAGTGCGCGGATTATACATCGCAGGGATGTTGCGGCTCTCCTCACGGGTCCAGGTCGAGTCGGCGATAGCGGTCTCGATCTTCATCACGTTTTTGCAGATGCGGTTAGCATCTTTCTTTGAATAACCGGCATTCATCATCTGCTTTACGATGAGCTTCTGATAAGCGTCACGCACTTTCTTGTTATCCTTATCATCTAACAGATAGTAGTCGCGGTCACCCATGCCGAGGCTCGCACCACCGAGATACATTGCATACTCGTTGCTGTTGGCGAGGTCGGGAGACGGACCTGCGCTGAAGAATGGGTTTGAATAATTGGTGTGCATCCAGAGCAACAGGTCATACATGCCATCGTGAGGTGTTGTCTCAATCTTTTTCAGGTCGGCGAGGATAGGCTTTGCACCTTCATTGTTGCGACGGACTGAATCAAGAGCCTGATTATAGATTGTAGACACCATAAAGGCAACCGTGCCGGGCTGGGGATTTGAAGCGGCAAGATTTGTCACGATGTCACGCACACGGTTCTCGCTCGAATCGTTGAGGATATTGAACTGGCCGTAACGCGCATGCTCGGCTGTAAGGGGATTAGCTTCCATCCACCCCTTGTTGACGTGAAGATAGAAATCTTCAGCTGCAGGGGTTGCCGGATCAAAATATCCCGGATTGAGACTTTTAAGATGCTCCTCAGCATTGGCTGTCATGCCAATTGCCATGGCTGCAATCGCCCCGATAAATAATTTGTTAGTTTTCATTATTATATGAACAGATTAGTAATTCGGTTTTATTTAGCCATTTCAAGAATAATATTCTTGACCGAGTTACCGAGTTTCTTTGCCTCAAACTCAGTGTGGGCTTCAGCATATACGCGGATAATCGGTTCAGTGTTAGATTTACGCAGATGCACCCAAGAGTCTGCAAAGTCAATCTTCACACCGTCGATATCGGTAATCTTCTCGTCTTTGAAACGCTCTTTGACGGTCTCAAACAGAGCATCGATGTCAAGTTCAGGCGACAATTCGACCTTAGTCTTGAAGATAGAGTAGAACGGGTATTTGCGTCGGAGTTCGCTGACTTTGCGATGTGACTTGGCAAGCATAGTGAGGAAAAGTGCAACACCCACCAATGCGTCACGGCCATAGTGGAGCGGAGGATAGATCACACCGCCATTACCTTCACCGCCGATTACGGCACCCGTGCGCTTCATCTCAGTCGTAACGTTGACTTCACCCACAGCCGAAGCCGAATAAGAGCAACCGTGCTCAAGAGTGATGTCGCGCAGCGCACGGCTCGAACTCAAGTTGCTCACTGTCGGTCCGGGAGTATTTTCAAGGACATAATCGGCTACAGACACGAGGGTATTCTCCTCGCCGAACATGCGTCCATCCTCCATAATGATGGCCAGACGGTCAACGTCGGGGTCGACAACAAACCCGAGGTCGGCATCAGAGTCGCGAACGAGTCGCGAAATGTCGGTAAGGTTCTCGGGGAGTGGCTCGGGCTGATGAGCGAAACGACCGGTCGGCACACAGTTGAGCTCAATGATATTGGTTACTCCAAGCGCGATAAGCAACTCGGGTATCACAACACCGCCCACAGAGTTGACTGCGTCAACCGCAACTCTGAAGTTTGCATTGCGGATAGCTTCAACGTCAACGAGATCAAGCGCAAGCACTTTCTCGATATGGCGGCGGTTATATGTTGTATTTATAAACTCACGTCCAAGCTTGGAAACGGGAGCGAAACTGTAGGATTTGCTGTCAGCAATTTCAAGCACCTTTGCACCCTCCTCGGCATTGAGGAATTCACCACGCTCGTTGAGCATCTTAAGAGCATTCCACTGCGCCGGATTGTGTGAGGCTGTCAAAATCAGACCGCCACAGGCTTCTTCATCTACAACCGCCAATTCAGTCGTGGGAGTAGAGGCAAGTCCGATGTTGACAACATCGAAGCCCATTGCCATAAGGGTGCCGACTACGATATCACAGACCATGCCACCGGATATACGGGCATCGCGACCGACAACCATAAGACGGTTTTTACGAGTGGTGGTACTGTCAATAAACGCAGCAAACGCAGCCGTGAATTTTACGATATCAATAGGGGTGAGGGCTTCACCTGGGTGAGAGCCGATAGTGCCTCTGATACCAGAAATAGATTTAATAAGTGTCATATCGCCGGATGAATAAGTATATTTTATATGTTTATGTTAATTAGCAATTATATCGGTTTTGTCCAAATCAGATTCGTGGGCGGTAATAGCGCAATTCAAACAGATAAGGCTGGACGTCGGCCAATTCTGATGTGAAACCATACTGAGACTTCACGACAAGGTTAACCTGACAGTCGACAGGTAGCAACGCAAGAGGACGCTGGATGCCACTACCCCACTGAGATGAACTCTGGAGTGTATAATTATTATAGCGGAATGAAGTGTTAGCCTGAGACATATCATCAGAGTTACCACCGCTATAGGTGAATTTGCCGTCTTCGTAATACCGGAGGTTGTATCTGGTATAGCGGAAATAGATGAGATCATCGGCCTTAGCCATATTACCGGGAGTGCCCGGATCTATTACCTGCATATAGATCTGACCTTCCTCATCAATGCGATAGTAAGGCGCGTCTTCACCTACCTCAAACACCGTGTCAGCCGGGATGTCATTATAGACAATATGGTCAGCCAAAAAGTTATTAACGTATTGATCCTCGCTCTGAAGCAATTCGGCGTATGTCTTTCCGTCGTCACATGACGTAAACGCTAAAGAGAGAGCTGCGACAAGCGATGCGAAAATGATTTTGATATTCATATATATTATTAATGTAGCTTTGTTTCTTTATTTATTACTATTGTCTTTGTCGATATATTTTTCTTTATTTTCCTTGAGCAAGGACCTGAACAAAGTGGCACACTCATCAAGAGTGCCTGGAAACTCACCGCCGGCAGCGTTAAGATGACCGCCGCCGCCAAAATACTCACTGCAGAGCACATTGACCGGAAAATCGCCCTGACTGCGCATCGACACTTTGACATAGCCATCCTCTTCGCGCAAGAAGGCCGAATAGATTATCTCAGGTATCGCGAGCGGACGGTTGACAAGTCCCTCGGTGTCGCCTTTGACATAGTGAAAGCGGTTAAGCTCGTCACGAGTCAGACAAATCAGAGCTGCATTGTAGTCATTGAACACCTCCATTTTCTCAAGCAACGCATAACTGGTCAGACGGAGACAGTTTTCGGTCGTGCGGTTAAGCAGCCTGTTATACAGTTCAACTTTGTCAGCACCTTTTCTGACAAGCTCGGCCTCGATTATATAGGCATCCGGATCGTTAGCATTGTAAGCAAAATTACCGGTATCAGTCATCATGCCTGCAAGCAGACATGATGCAGCATCCTTATCAATAATATTAAAAAGCTCCAGACGGCATAGCACCCTGAACAGCAGCATGCAGGTCGATGACATCTCGGGGTGAGATATGGTCACCTCGGCAAAATCGCCAGGATGGAGATGATGGTCAATCATCACTTTGGGTGCACGGGCTGCTTCGACATAAGGCGCTAAGCGGTCAATGCGTTTGAGCTCATTAAAGTCAAGACAAATAATTAGATCAGCCTTGGCAAACAAAGATGCTGCAAAATCGGCATATCGAGAACCGACGATCACATCTTTAGCCCCCGGCAGGAACATAAGTTGCTGCAGCGGCTGATCGGGAACAATAACCGCCACGTCTTTTCCGGTATTTGAAAGCACACGTGACAATGCAAGCGAAGAGCCCATCGCATCACCGTCGGGTGAAAGATGGGCAGTAATCACTATGCGACGCGCACCGTCTATCAGACGGGCGAGCTTCTTTATCTTTTTTTCATCCAAGACTCGCGAAATCATTGCCTATTCAAAATTATCATGCAAAGATAGTATGATAATCCGTTTTAACGCAAAGAATATGCGAGCTTTGTATAAAATTTAAACTATTTTATGAACTAACGTATCAGTATAGTCTACACATCAGGCGATTTCGCGTTTAATCTGGTCAGTCCAAGCCTTAATGCGACCGTCAGTCATGTCAGGATGGTTGACTTCATCAAGCACCAGACCTACAAACGAACCGTCACGCTCAGCCTTGGAACTCGAATAGTCGTAACCGTCGCCATTGAAACGGCCGATCATCTCAGCCCCGGTATCTTTAAGCGCATCATATATTTCGCCGACAGCATCACAGAAAGTATCAGACATAGTCTCATCGCCACAACCGAAAACAGCAATCTGCTTCCCCTGAAGAGCAAGTGATTGTGCTCCGGCTATGAAATCATACCATGACTGCGAGATTTCGCCGGCGCCCCATGTACTTGAACCCAGTACAAGCACATCATAATCACCAAGTCTGGTCGGAGAAAGCTTATCTACATCATGTACGTCGGCATCGGCTACACCTAACTCTTTTGCTATACGACGGGCAACGTCTGCGGTTGTCCCTGTTTCAGATCCGTAAAACACACCTATAGTTTTCATATTCTTTTTACTTGTTTTTGGTTATTCAATTTATCTTATCTATGAATATGAACGTCGGCGGAGTGTCACTTGTTCGACGTTAACTTATATTATTATATGTCGCATAAACTTATCTGCATCAACTACGTTTTACATACACTTAATTTTCAGATTGTCTAACCAAAAGATTCACTCGCCATGACAACAAATGACTCGAAAAGGATCTGCGCTCACAAAGAGAACGCCGCCCTCCCGGCTCACGAGCAGGAATTGCTCCTTGAAGCCCATCAGACACCTCAGGCCGCTGCAGCCGTCACCGACTCCGCGACCACAGACCCGATATTCACAAACTCCGCGCGAGGCAACGTCTCAGGCGCAATGAAATGGGGCATGGCGATTATGCTTGCGCTCGCACTCGTTTCTGCCATTGCCGTTGTCATCGGCCTAAGTCATCACAAGGCTCAACCGACCTCGGCAGAATATGATTATGCTTACGCCACACCCGGTGCAAGCTTCATAACCCGTGGCAATCAGGCACCACAGTTTACAAGAGAGGAGTTCAACTCCGACTTTCAGCCTCAGTCGACAGCGACATCTGCCACAGCCATAAATTCCGATGGTTCTACAAGACTCGTAGCTGTCGCCGATCCGACAACCAGAGTCGTCTATCTTTTTGATCTCGACAGTTCAGTCATCCCGGAAAATGAAACACTTAATACATTAGCAAAGAATGCATCGGCCGCCGGCAATGATATAACTGTTATCGCATACACCGATCCCACCGGACGACCGGCTCACAATCTCGACCTGAGCAAACGACGCGCCAAGGCTCTCGGCGATTATCTGACTGCTCACGGTGTCGACGCATCTCATATCAAGACCATCGGAAAAGGCCAGACTGACGCTTTCGGGTCTAATGCGCTTGACCGACGGGCTGAACTTCACTTC
>CAMWNL010000138.1 GCA_947175585.1 uncultured Bacteroidales bacterium
CCGATGGTGAGGGCTTCATACTCGCTCACTCTACAGGCCATCATCCCGGCGGCTCTGAAATAGATGTGCCTCTTGTCTATGCCGATTATTTCCTGATCGAAGCACTCCTGCGCAAACGTGACTACATCATTGCCCGATGATTCCGGCCAGAAAATCGCGAAGACTGACAGTGTATGTCACAGAAGATTGTGCAGCGACGACACCGGCATTGGTTGTGACATTGCTATAACCCCATATCTGATCAGCCAGACCGGCCTCTCCAAGTCCGCCAATCACTCCAGACTCAGCTTGCCAGCGATAGTTAGCCCAATCATAGAAGCTCCTGGATATTGTCGACAGCGTGATGTTCAATCCACAGTCAATCAAGCCATCCTGCCACTCCCTTGACGAAACCGAATAACTGGCTCCGGTATATATAAGATGAAGTGTGTAACTGCGGCCAGAGAACTGTCGGTCAGTGAAAAAGGTAAATCCGAAGCTGTCGCCACCCATTGCTGAGTCAAACGCGCCGATATGCTCTCCGAAAATCGGCTCCCTGTCAGCGTTAAACATACCCGGATAATACCAGGCATTTGCCGCTTCAACCCATATTACATTACCGTTTTCGTCATAACCGTAGTTGGTATCGGCGACAGGCTCGACCGCGGCATAATCAAATTTAAAATAATTATCTGCGCCGGGATCATCATCAATCTCAACAGCCAAATCGAGATTATATTCTACGCCACCTCTCATTGTACCGTCACCGGGAAACCAGTTATTGATAACCGAAGGCGTAAGTTTGACTGACTTGACCGGAACTGCATGAGGGACTTTTACCTCTGCGGAGGCACTACCATATTTCTCACTCTCCACTTCTATTCTGATCAAATCGCCCTCTTGCGGCAAGTAATGAGCATCAACCCTCTCGCCATCTGCATAGATATTGACAACCGCATCTGTGACATAACGATCGTTATAATCGGTGTCAGTATATAGAAATGATCTCGTTACTTTTACATCGACAGGTTCACCGGCCTTAATCAATGAATTTATGCACAAGACAGGGCTTACATCGATTTTAGGATCAAAGTCTTCAAAGCATGACACCAGCGAAAGTAAGAGAAGCGATGAAATTATATATCTTAGAATTGCCATGTATAAGTGATTGAGGGAATTATCGGTAATACTTTAACTTTCTGAAAAACAGGCTTAGACACCACGGTCAGTCCATAATCAGTCTGCTCGGTCACATCTTTCGTGCCATATCTGATAGCAACGGTATTCATGTGACAATAAGCATTATAGAGACTGAATGTCCAATAGCCGCGTTTGTTTCTAACCGTGCACGACAAGTCAAGCCGGTGGTAGAACGGCAACTGATAGTTATTGACCGGACAACGCAATGGAGCATCTGCACCGTAATTGAAATTCAACCGCCCAAACTCATCCGGCTCCCACAATTGTGGCATAAATGTGAAGCGGTTGCCGGAATGTCCAACCCACGCAGCATTAAGCTGCACTTTTTTACTGACATCCCAATTAGCCACAATATTAATAGTATGGCGGTTATCAAAACGCGCCGGATAAGTGACACCGCCGTTCTTCTCCGCAAATGTTCGGTCTGACCATCCGAGCGAATATGCGATGTGACCTGTCAGTCTGCCGGTGCGCTTCTCGATCTTGAAATCTATACCTTTAGCGACTCCTCGTCCGGAGGTGAGACGTGCGTTCCACATCTCCAGTGGCGGTGCAAGAAAATACTCGTCACGATATTCGACCAGATTATGCATCCATTTCCAGTAACCTTCGACCGACGCACCGAAGCGACCGTCCTCTGTCTGACCATAAGCACCTAAAGACAGTTTGTCTGCAGTCTGCGGTTTGAACTTGCCGGTAATGGGAATCCATTGGTCAGTCGGTAGTGACAAATCGCTTTGAGCAAG
This sequence comes from uncultured Bacteroidales bacterium, assembly GCA_947175585.1. Taxonomy (GTDB): domain Bacteria; phylum Bacteroidota; class Bacteroidia; order Bacteroidales; family Muribaculaceae; genus CAG-873. The sequence continues at coordinate 1,926 of CAMWNL010000138.1, forward strand.
CTGATGAACATATTGGACAGTCCGGCTATATGCCCCCTTGACGGCTATTCGTTCGTCAGGTCGCCATGCTATCGACATTCTCGGAGACACATTGTTGTGAAATTTATGATCAATATTAAAAATTGAATAGTGCAGACCGCCGTTCAGACGTAATTGATCTGATATTTTCCAATCGTCTTCAATATAAAAGTTCAACTCGTTGGCACCATAACTATCTACTGAGTCGCGCGTTACAACCCTATTGTCATCAAACATCAAGTCTCTCGTAGTTCGCGACGGCAAGAAAGAGTGACGAACATAACCGGCACCAAAACGCACTCGGGATTTATCGTCAGGCATCCAGTCGAAATCACCCTTAAAAATCCAGTCGTTCACATTATTGTCAGTCTTGAGTTTAGAATGTGACTCAGTAGTGCCACTTTCGTGAGACTCCTTTAAATACTCCGAACGCTGAATAGATGACAAGAAGCGTGTATAGGCCGCCGTAAATTCAGAAGTCAGCATCGGACTGAAGCGATAATTCACCCCTGCCTGCACAACAATATTTCCCCACTTGAAATCATATTTGTCATCATCATACCCATAGGAATCAGTATATTCACCTCCGCTCTTCAGCAAATCATTGCCGAAGTATGCGCTAACAAACGCACTCAGATTATCATCGAAACGATGGTTAATCCTGGCGTTCAAATCCATAAAGTAATATTGCAGACGGATCTTCTCATCGTCGCTTTTTGAATTTATAATAGCCAGCACCGGTATCGTAAGTACATCGTACCATGCTCGCCGCAAACCGAAGAGATAGGATGTGTTCTGACCGATGGGTCCGGTGATGTTAAAAGCGCCGGATGTCAGACCCAACCGTGCCGTACCGTGAATTTTTTCCGGAATACCATTCTGGAGTCTCACATCCATAAACGATGATAGTCGTCCGTCATATTTCGCCGGAATCGAAGACTTAAAAAAGTCTACATATCTGATTATATCCGGATTAAAGGCCGAAAAAAGTCCGGCAAAGTGATTTACATGATAAAGCGGAACATTGTCGAGCATATATTGATTCTCGTCAGCATTACCGCCATGGACATACATTCCGGCCAAACCTTCAGTGCCCTCGTTAACACCTGGCTGAGCCTGGAGAGTCTTTATCACATCACTTTCTCCAAAAAGCACAGGCATACGTCTAACCTCTTCTGCCGTAATCTTTTTTGCTCCGATTTCAGCCGTCTCAACAACAGGCGCCTCCAATCGCGACACCACTACCAGTTCACTCAGCAAAGCCGACCTTTCATCAGGAGATTTTGCCCTATACATGACCGGCTTTGGCTCTGATTCCACATCCGATACCTTACGCTTCTTACGTTTGAGTATGACGTTATTACCTTTTACTTTATAGACGATATCAGTGCCATCAAACATTGCCGACAACACCTTCTTCATTGGCTTACGGTCTGCATTGACCGTGATGACAAGATCTTTCAGCAAATCGGAAGAGTAGACAAAATTTTTGCCTGTCTGGTCCATAATTTCGCGGAAAACCTTGGCTGCAGGCTGACCGTTTGCGTGGATAGTCACATGCTGAGCCACCACAGCAAACGGCAAAGCCACAGCTACAATTAATAGGGATAATAACCGTTTTTTCATTCTTCGATTGTAATATCTGTATCAAGTATTTCATTAATGGTCAGAACCAGATCTTCGGCCGTGCCTTCATAGCGCAGTGACAATATGTAGGTTTCAGCGTTTTCCGGCAGATTTGTCACCTTGACGCCATAAACTTCTTTAATCTTGTCAACCACTACAGGCAAGGCGACCTCATCGAAATCGATAACGCGCACAACTTCAGTCGGAGAGAGCAAATCACTCTCGGTGACGATTTCAGGCTGTCGGGAGTTATGTTCATATTTATTGTAGATTACCGCTGCTGTCGCCGACAGCACCACTATAGCCGCAACCGCTGCGGCTGCTCTGAATCGTCGCCATCTTGAAGGAGCGCCCACGCCGATTGAAGTCCACGCCTTATCGACCGAGAAACTGCCTTTCCGATAATATTTTGCTACAAACGATATTTCCTTTTCGTCTAACATACAAATCATATCTAATGCAATCAAAAATCAAAACCGACTTTAAACGCAAAGAAGAAGTTTGCATCATTTGACTTCTTGCCGGTATTGCTTATAGTCACGTAGCCCTGATCATCATACATCAAATCAAAAATTTCATATCTTATCTGCTTAACCGTAAGTCCGACGCCGACATTAATACCTAATTTTCGTCCCCAGTTGAAGCGGTAACCAATCATAGGGGATAAATAAATACCACCTCCGTCAGTCAAAGAATAACCGATACGCATATCTCCGAATGGAGTGAATTTCCCAAATTTCTGATCGGTGCGCACATGGACGAACACCGGTAAAATCCAATCACTGAAATAACTGTTGTATTGAACCGACAGACCTGCTCCGAGAAAAAAATTAGGATTAAACTGATAGCCATGAGAAGTAGAGACTCCCATATAAGTGTGGGTCTCCTTCACGTCAGGATTTACCCATTGCGCATATCGGTGCATATTATTATCCCAGTCGATAAATCCTCTGTAACCGCGTTGGGGCTGAAGAGCAAATACGCCAAACGACACTGTCGCTAATGCAAAAAGTAATAAGATCCGTTTCATAACGTCATTGGTTTTATTATCATATTCTGAACCTATGACGCAATAAGTCCCAAAAAGTCCTATCCCAAAACCAAAAAAGGTAAGAAAAATGGCCTATGACCTGTAGCCAATGCCTCACGAAGACGTGAGAAAGCCTTGGTCATCTGATTTTTAACCGTCTTTATACTAATATTTAATTCTTCGGCAATTTCTTCATTTGTCAGGCCGTCGCGCTTACTGAGCAGAAAAACTTCGCGGCATTTCTCCGGCAACTCGTCGATTGCTTTCCAGATCCTGGCATCGCGCACCGACGTGTCCACTACTTCTTCATCAATCTCAGGCACAGCCTCCAGCCCGACAGTCTCCTTACGACTCCTCAGCGTAGAAATACATTCGTTACGCACAATTTGATAAATGTACCCTCTGAAGCGACCTATTTCACTACCCCCTTCAATCGCCATCCAAGCTTTAATAAACGCCTCTTGCACCGCATCTTCAGCAGTCTCTATATCCCCGACAATACGTAGAGCATACATACCGAGCGGCAAGTATAAACTTCGGAATTGCAATTCAAATTCTCGTTGGGTCATCTGGACAGATAGGCGATATCAAGTTATGCCCGCAAAGTTACGATAATAATTGTTATATTTGCAAATTAAGCACCGTAACTACTCTAAATATAATGGACAAGCGAGAGAGAACAATTTACCGCACAACTTTGCTCGGCACAGTTATTAACTCAATTCTTATAATACTGAAGTTTTTAGCAGGGATCTTAGGCCGAAGTTCAGCAATGGTCGCCGATGCAGTTCACTCCCTTAGTGATTTTATCACCGATATTATAGTACTTGTTTTTGTAAAAATCGCCGGAAAACCTCGCGACAAAGGCCACGAGTATGGTCACGGCAAGTTTGAAACCCTCGCCACTGTAATAATCGGCCTGTTTCTGATTATCGCCGGTGTTGGGCTTATGATCAACGGTATCGACCTCGTGGTTAAAAGTATTAATGGCACTCCCCTGCCGCGCCCCGGTTATCTTGCCTTAATTATCGCCACTGTTTCAATTATATCAAAAGAATGGCTCTATCATTTTACTGCGGGGAAGGGGCGGGGGGTAGATTCTCAGGCCGTGATAGCTGACGCGTGGCGCGGCCGTAGCGATGCAATCTCGTCGAT
>CAMWNL010000139.1 GCA_947175585.1 uncultured Bacteroidales bacterium
TCCCAGCACTTTCCTTATAGTCGGAGGAGCCGAGAAGTAAGCTATAATTACTCCGCTCCAGTCCGCTGCCAGATCCAACACATCACCCGACCTCCCAAGTCCCATAGTCACTTGAGCTATTTCGTCGATGATTCCGAAAGCCATAATAACGATGGCGAGTGTATTGAGAAACCGACGTGATAAGCGTCGGCTCTTGTTTGCCCTCTGAGTGTCAAATGCGACAGCTCCGTAAAGTCCACCCATCATGATGGCGTGGATGAGTTTGTCAAGGTGTGGGATAGGGGGCATTTCATGGTCTCCCAACGGGTCGGACAACAGCGTGGCGTAGAGCACCACCCCTAACGTCAGGGCCGAAGGCCAGTATTTTATTATGAAGTTCTTAATATTATTCATTTACGGGTTCGTCAAGATAATTTCTTTGTTTCGGTTGCTTACGTGGGGCTTTGATTTTCTCAGCCTTTTTCTTCTTCTTTTTTCTATTGTTCTTTTCTATCGATTGGAGCGAGTCGGGCGATGCGAGTCGTGATTCGACTATTGTCGTGATACTGTCACACATCCGGTCTGTTGACTGACCGCTGTTGTCATTGCAGCTCTTCATCGTCAGGGTCACAGTAATCGCGGCCACCACGATTGTGAGCACACTCAGCGCCGCCAGCTCCATAGCCGTCAGTTTGAACCTTGATGACACCGTTCAGACAAATTTTGAAATCATGATTGCTGCGATCAGCACAGGCGCAAGATAGCGGATGATCACAAGCACAATGCTTGTGATGCGTGATTTTATCGTGCCATCGTTGGTAATCTGTGATTTTAGCAAGCTTTTGGGCGCGAACCAACCGACGTAGACACATACGCCCATCGACACCATCGGCAACAGCACATTGGTCGTAAATGCGTCGAGCGAATCAAAAATCGACATATCGAAAATTTTGACACCGCTCAGTGATCCGAACGACAGAGAGCAAAGCGAGCTGAGCACAAACAACGGCAGCATCACGATCATACACGACTTTACGCGCGACATTTTAAAACGATCCTGCATAAAGGCTATCGACACTTCGGCTATCGACACCGTTGATGTCAGCGCGGCCACAAACAGCAGCAGGAAAAAAACGATTGACCATAACTGTGTGGCCGGCAGTTGGGCGAATACCTCAGGCAGCGTTACAAACACCAGGGTAGCACCCTCAAGCGGATGACGGTCCAGACCGAACGTCGTGACCGCCGGAAAAATGATGCAGCCCATCATCACAGCCACAAGCAGACTCATCAGCGACACTATCACCGATGTCCGGGTCAGCCTTGTGTCGGCCGGATAATAAGAAGCGTAAGTGATAAGTATGCCCATGCCGAGCGACAGCGAGAAGAATGTCTGCCCGAGGGCATTGATTACTGTCCCTGCGTTGATTTTCGAAAAGTCGGGCGAAAGGAAAAACTTCAGACCGGCACCGGCGCCCGGCAGACTGAGCGTCACGCAGCAGAGAGCCAGCAACAGCACGAAGAGCAACGGCATCATGATGTTTGACAGTCGCTCAATGCCCTTCTGCACTCCGCCGAGCAGCACAATAATGTTGACCGCGATGACTGCATACGTGAATATCAGTGGCGACACATCACTGCAGATATAGTTGTTCATTCTCGCCGCAAACGCTGCGTCTGCCGCTCCTATATCTCCTGACTGCTCAAGCGACGTGCCTGTTTCATAGAGGTTTCCGGTTATCGACTGCCACAGATATTCGGCGGTCCACCCTGCCACTACCATATAATAGCATAATATCAGATACGACGCCAGTATTGCGACCGCACCGATTATCCACCACGCTTTGCCCGGCGATAGTTTCTGAAACACTCCGACCGCGTCACTGCGTCCGCCGCGGCCGAGCGAGAATTCGGCGAGCATTACAGGCACTCCGAGTATAAACACACAAGCTATATAGAGCAGTAGAAATGCCGCGCCGCCGTTGGCTTGTGTTTCCGCCGGAAAGCGCCACACATTTCCCAGACCTATTGCCGAACCCACTGTGGCGGCAATCAGTCCTATTTTTGATCCGAATTGTGATTTTGTAGACATATTATATTATTGTATCGGCTCCAAATGATTGCAAAATTATCGAAAAAACGCCATTAATCCAACCTCATTGTTATTATTATCCGAAAAAAGAGCTAAATTTGCATATAACAGAATTTAATCTCATGATAAATTATCAATCAAAATCATAACTCTATGAAAAAAATATTTCTATCATTGGCTTTGCTCGTGCCCTTTGCAGGCTCAGCGGTTACGCCCTTATGGTTGCGTGACGCCAAAATTTCGCCCGACGGCAGCCGTGTCGCCTTTACTTATAAAGGTGACATCTGGACTGTGCCGGTCACCGGTGGCCAGGCTACTCGCGTCACTGCTACTCCTGACTACGAGGCTAATCCCGTCTGGAGTCCCGACAGCCGTAAACTGGCTTTCGCCGGAGACGCGACAGGTAATTTTGATATTTATATTGTTGATGCGGTCGGCGGAGTTCCCGTAAGATTGACTTATAACTCGGTTTCTGAGATTCCCGAGTCGTTCACGCCCGATGGTTCTGCCGTGCTTTTCTCGGCCTCGATTCAGGACCCGGCTGAAAGTGCGCTTTTCCCCACGGCGAGAATGACCGAACTCTATTCCGTGCCTGTTTCCGGCGGACAGCTCACACAGGTGCTTGCCACTCCGGCGCGTTTTGTCAGCTTCATACCCGGCGGTAAAGGATCATTTCTTTATCAGGACGTAAAAGGCTTTGAGGACGAATGGCGCAAACACCACACATCCTCTGTCACTCGCGACATCTGGTTCTACGATGCCAAGACAGGCAAGCACACCAATCTCACCGACCTTGGCGGCGAAGACACCAATCCGGTGGCTCTCAGTGCATCTGAGTTTGCGTTCCTGAGCGAACGCAATGGTTCGACAGTCAATGTCTACTCGGCTCCGCTCTCAGACCCGGCGGCTGCCAAGGCACTCACTTCGTTCAAGACTCACCCTGTCCGTTTCCTTTCCAACGCCAACGACGGCACAATGGCTTTCACCTACGACGGCGAGCTGTATTCACTCAAACCCGGCGCGACAAAGCCTGAGAAAATCAATATCGACCTGATTGACACTGACGTTAACCGCACGAAGCGTCTCAATGTCGGCGGTGCCCGTGGCGCTGTCGTTTCGCCCGACGGTAAGTCGGTGGCGTTCATCTATCGAGGCAACGTTTTTGTCACTTCGGTCGAATACGCTACAACCAAGCAGATTACCGACACTCCCGAGGCCGAAGGGTCGGTCAGCTGGGATCCTGATTCAAAATCTTTGATTTACACATCTGAGCGCGACGGCAAATTCAATATCTACCGTGCCACAATCGCCCGTGGCAATGACGAGGCTAATTTCGCCAACGCTACCCTGATTAAAGAGGAACCCCTCTTCAAACCCGACGGCCACGAACGCACTATGGCAGAACTTTCGCCCGATGGCAAGCAACTCGCCTTCATCCTTGACCGCACCAAACTCGCGGTGATGGATATGGAGTCAGGCAAGGTGCGCCAGTTGACCGACGGCTCTACTCATCGTCAGCGTGGGGGCGGTTTCAACTACACCTGGTCGCCCGACTCAAAGTGGATAGCTCTCGAAATCGTCGATCGCATGCACGATCCCTACTATGACATAGCCCTCATCAACGTGGCTGACGGATCAATGACTAATCTCACCAACAGCGGATACTTCGACGAATCACCCCGTTGGGTGATGGACGGCAACGCCCTTCTGTTTGCCTCAGAGCGTTACGGCATGCGCAACCATGCTTCATGGGGTTCGGAGATGGACGTTATGATGGTCTTCATGAATCGCGACGCTTACGACAAATTCCGCCTTTCAGCCGAGGACTATGCTCTTGTCAAAGATCTCGAAAAGAGCAATAAGAAGTCAAAGGACAAAAAAGATGACGACAAGGATAAAGATAAAAGCGATGCCGACACAAAGGATATCAACGTCGAGCTTGACGGTATTCAGGATCGCGTCGTGCGCCTCACTCCGATGTCTTCCGACCTTTCATCCTACATCCTGACCGACGACGGCGAGACACTTTACTATATCAGCCAGGGTCCCGAGAAAAAGCAGCTCTGGAAAATCGGCCTGCGCAAAGACGAGATCAAACTCGTCGGCAATGTCGACGGCGCCTCTAACTTTGACAGCTCGGCCGACGGCAAGACTCTCTTCCTCTTCGGCTCGTCGATGAAAAAACTCGACCCGAAGTCTGACAAGATAACCTCTATTACTACCAAGGCCACTATGGATCTTGATCCGGCGGCCGAGCGCGAATTTATGTTTGACAACATTTCGCGTGAAGTCAACGAACGATTCTATACCGCAGACCTCCACGGAGTCGACTGGCCGATGATGACTGAGGCTTATCGCAAGTTCCTCCCTCATATTAATAATAACTATGACTTCGCCGAACTCGTCAGCGAATGGCTCGGCGAACTCAACGTCAGCCACACCGGTGGTCGCTACTCCGGTCGTGGGTCTGCGCTCAGAGATGACCGCACAGCCGCTCTCGGCCTGATTTTTGATCTCTCTTACACAGGCAAAGGCCTCAAGGTCGCCGAGATTATAGCCAATGGTCCGTTTGACCGTGCGGCTTCCGAACTCCGTCCCGGCTATATCATCGACAGCATCGACGGAGAGGAAGTGACTTTCGGTTCTGATTTCATCGAGGCACTCAATAACAAGATCGGTCAGAAGACACTCGTGTCATTCTATAACCCTGCCGACGGCAAGATTATCAACGAAGTCATCCTGCCGATTACCACTGCCAAGCAGAACTCTCTGCTCTATGACCGTTGGGTGAAAGCACGTGCGGCTGAAGTCGACCGTCTCAGCAATGGCCGTCTCGGCTACGTCCACATCCAGTCGATGGGTGACGATTCGTTCCGCAAGGTCTACTCTGACGTGCTGGGTAAATACAATGACCGCGAGGGCATCGTCATCGACATCCGCTGGAACGGCGGCGGTCGTCTCCACGAAGATATCGAAATCCTCTTCAGCGGCAACAAATACTTCACTCAGGAAATCCGCGGAGACAAGACCTGTGACATGCCGTCGCGTCGCTGGAACAAACCCTCGATCATGCTTATGTCTGAGGCTTGCTACTCTAATGCCCACGGCACTCCCTGGGTCTACAAACACCGCGACCTCGGCAAACTCGTAGGCATGCCCGTTCCCGGCACAATGACATCGGTCAACTGGGTGACTATGCAGGATCCTTCGCTCGTATTCGGTATTCCCGTTGTCGGCTATCGTCTTGCCGACGGATCGGTACTCGAAAACCAGCAGCTCGAACCCGATATCAAGGTTGCCAACGACCCGGCGACAGTTGTCAAAGGCGAAGACCGCCAGCTTAAGGCCGCCGTCGACGAACTCCTCCGCGAGATCGACGCAAAGAAAAAATAAACACCGTTCCTGAATTTCCCGAAACAAAGGGCATGGCTGATTGAATCCCACCAATCAGCCATGCCCTAAAATATTATACACCCTTCCAATCTCGATTATAATAGAGGTCTTCCCCTCCATGCGTAATGTTTTGTATATGCATTGATATTATACATTATGACGGGCATGTCATATATCTATGGTGAAAGTTTAAGTACTGCAAACTTCGGTATTTAGGCATTTTCAGGGTATCTAAACTTCGGTAAATCGGGAAAATTGAGTACTGCAAACTTCGGTATTTCGGCATTTT
>CAMWNL010000140.1 GCA_947175585.1 uncultured Bacteroidales bacterium
CCACAGACCCTTGTTGTCTGTGACAGTTTCGGCGGTGTTTCCGTTAATGCTCACAGTGATTTTAGAACCGGCGTCTGCACGGCCGTTGATGGTAAGCGGCTTGTAGCGTTGCAACACCATGCCGTCGCCATAGATTGCCGGAAGAGAGAGACCGCCGTAGTTGCCTGTCAACGCTCCTCTGACTGTCTCGGCGAGAAGAGTGGCACCTTCTGCATTTGGATGAATTCCGTCTGACATAAGACCCTGGCGGTCACGTAGAGGCGCACTGAAATCAATCAGTTCAACTCCGGTTGCCTTCGCAACGTCGGCGATCGCTTCCTGAATGAGATCTCTCCACTCACGTGTGCCTGATTTGAATCTGTAATGCTTGGCCGACAGTGGAGTGAGTCGTGCGATTATAATTCTGACATCAGGGTTTACGGCTCTCAGAGAGTCAATCAAGGAAACATAGTCGGTGACAAATTCATCACCGTGATATGGCCAGTTTCGTGGGTCAGTGTCGTTGACACCGAGATGAACTATCGCTATGTCCGGTTTGAAAGCAAGCGCATCGCGCCATTCGGGGCTCTTCATGTAGGGATTATGACCCTTTTTCAGTAATGTAGCACCGGGACGTCCGAAATTGCCGATTTCATATCCGTCGCCGAGCATCCGACCCAACTGAGCCGGGTAACTCATAGTTTCACGGTCTTCAACTAAGGTGCCGTAAGTGATACTATTGCCAATGCATGCTACTTTGACAGTATCCTTTCCGTATGTTGCAAACGCTGTCGCGCAAACAATTGTAAGCGCGACAGCGATTGTCTTAAATAAGATTTTCATTAGAATTTGTTACAGCGCTCAAAAAATCCGATTGCTTCAAGGTCGGCCTTCATGGCTGCCTCTTCTTCGTCTGTCATATTGCGGAAGGGCGTGCGGTTCGGACCGAGATCGAGACCGATTAACTTCATGATGCGCTTACCGCCGACGATATTGCCGCGGTATTTGCAGATCACGTTGATGACGTCCTGAGAGAAGTTCTGTTTCTCACGCGCTGTGTCGATATCGCCCTTTTCCCAAGCTTCGATGATGCCGGTGAGCTCGCGGCCGTTGTAGTTTGTAGTGCCGCCGCTGCCGCCTTGTGCGCCGCCCTGTGCGAGAGAGGGGAGGATAGTCTCGTCCTGACCGTGGAGCATATCGAATTTGCCGTCCTTGTAGAGTCGGCACTGATTGTACTCATAAAGACTCTCGTAGGTGTATTTGATACCTGCGAAGTTGGGTATTCTGCCGTCGACGGCCTTAAGGAAGTCAACCATCGGCAGGAATGCGCCGTTGAATGCCGGGATATGATAGTAGTAGAAAGGAAGTTCGGGAGCTGCGGCTGCGATTTCTTCGCAATATTTCACGAGTTCCTCTACCCGGCCTACCTTCGGGAAGGGAGGAGCCATCGCACCGATACCCCATGCGCCGATTTCAGCAGCGTGACGAGCCAGTTCTTTTGCCTCGCGGAGTGAGCAGCTGCCAACATGCACGATTACCTTGAAGTCTTCTGGCACAGCCTTCATCCACGCTTCAGCGAGTTTTTTACGTTCATCTGTTGTGAGCATGTAGCCTTCGCCGCTTGAGCCGTTGATAAATACGCCTTTAAGACCATTTTTCTTGAGCATTGCAGCATAAGCCGGTATGGGCTCCAGATTGATGTCGCCGTTGGCGAGCATCGGAGTAAACGGAGCGTCGATAAGTCCTTTAATCTTTTCCATATCTAATATATTTAATGTATGTAATTTTCTAAAATTAAGCCTCTACGGTTTCAGCCTCAAGATTGTCGGCGCTCTTAGCCATCACCTCTTCATCAATATCATCATACTTGGGTTTGAGCACGATAAGCTGAAGGGCTAATGCTATAATCAGAATGCCGCCCATAAACGCGAAGCATAAGCCGAGACCGACTGATTCAGCCAGCGAACCGAGTAACTGTGTGGTAATCGCACCCATAATCACACCAATGGAGTTCATGAAGCCATAGGCCATAGCGCGCTGACGTGATGACACGAACTGACAGAGTATCGGCATATTGTTGGCGTCAAACATACCGTAGCCGACGCCGAAACATAGTCCGGCCAACACTGATAGCCATGCGTTTTGAGCCAATCCGATCAATACAAGCGCCGGAATCATCATGGTCAGGCCGATTGCACTCGTGTAGATGCGACCTTTGACATTGCGTTTAACCCATTTGTCACTGATAGGTCCACCGATTATGACACCGATAAAGCTTGCTACGGCAATCGTGAGGGTTGCCATCGGGCCTGCCCATTCCATGCTGATATTGAGGTTGTCGTGGAAGAGGGTGGGGAGCCAGTTCTTTGTAGCCCAGCCGGGGATTGAGCTTGATGCGAAGAAGAAGAGTATCACCCAGAATGCAAGTGTGCTGAATACGACTGCAAATGATTGGATGACTGATTCTTTTTTGAGTTTGACGGGAGCTGAGGCTGAAGTGGTCTTTACTGCGCCGCGATCTGATTTCTCATGCAGGAGGAACATCAGCACCACTGCGTAGCCCACGCCGACAATACCGAACCAATGGAAGGTTGCTTGCCATGACCATGTGGTTGCCACGAGAGAGCCGAAGCCGCCGAGTGCCTGACCGCAATAGAGACCGGTCATGTGGAGACCGATTGCCAGTGAGCGTCCCTTGCCGGTGAAGTAATCAGCGATAAGGGACAGTGCTGACGGTATGTAAAGCGCTTCACTGATACCCATAATGCCGCGCAGCCACATTAACTGGTGAAAATCATTGCAATAGCCCATAAGAAATGTTACCGCAGACCATACTCCGAGTGAACCTACGATAAGAGTCTTGCGGCTCACACGGTCAGCTACTGCGCCTGAGAACGGGCTGGCTACACCATAAACCCAAAGGAATATTGCCATTAAGGCTCCGAAAGCTTCGGCATTCTGCAGAGCAGGTATATCGAGGGCGATATTCTGCTGCATGGTTGAAAGCATCTGACGGTCAAGATAGTTAAGCAGAGCCACAACCCATAGTAGTCCAACTACTACCCACGGATAAAACTTTTTCTCACGTAATGTCATGATAATAGAATTATATGGTTTTCATTTATATTATTCGCAAAGTTAATTCAATTTTTTTAAATGACAAATGCTGTCGGATATTTTATTTGAAGTTGATTGAAAAAGCTTCTTATTATGCTGGTCGAGTACTTTTGGATACAGTTGGTTCTGTTGTTCTGAAATTGCGCGCGTTTCAGAATTTTTCTTTCAATCGCAAAAAAAATCCTCCGGGCAGTGATTTTGCCCGGAGGATTTCACGATATTTAATAGTGGAATTATACTTCTTTGGCTTCGACTTCGATTGTCTCGTTGTAGATGCCTTCGATGTCGTCGCGGCTACCAACCACGAGGCGTTCGTATTCGCGAAGACCTGTACCTGCAGGAATCAAGTGACCGCAGATGACATTTTCTTTCATGCCTTCGAGAGAGTCGGTCTTACCGGCAATCGCTGCTTCGTTAAGGACTTTGGTTGTTTCCTGGAACGATGCGGCTGACATGAAGCTTGATGTCTGGAGTGCGGCACGGGTGATACCCTGAAGAATCTGTTCGGAGGTAGCGGGAACGGCGTCGCGGACAGTGACAGTCTTGAGGTCTCGGCGTTTGAGAGCTGAGTTTTCGTCGCGGAGCTTGCGTGCGGTTATAATCTGACCGGGTTTGAGCTCCTCGCTGTCGCCGGCGTCGATCACGACTTTCTTACCCCAGATGCGGTCGTTTTCATCCATGAAATCGCGTTTGTCTACGACCTGCTGTTCGAGGAAGCCGGTGTCACCCGGATCGAGGATGTTGACCTTACGCATCATCTGGCGTACGATGACTTCAAAGTGCTTGTCGTTGATCTTCACACCCTGCATACGGTAGACGTCCTGTACTTCATTAACGATATACTCCTGAACGGCTGTCGGACCCATAATGTTGAGGATATCGGCCGGAGTGATGGCGCCGTCAGAGAGCGGAGTGCCTGCACGCACGATATCGTTTTCCTGAACGAGGATCTGTTTAGACAGAGGTATGAGATATTTCTTGACTTCGCCGAGTTTTGAAGTCACGGAGATCTCACGGTTACCACGCTTAACCTTGCCGAACTTGACTTCGCCGTCGATTTCTGATACGACAGCAGGGTTAGACGGGTTACGTGCCTCGAAGAGCTCGGTCACACGGGGGAGACCACCGGTGATGTCACCTGCACCGCCGGTAGCGCGCGGAATCTTGACGAGGATGTCGCCGGGTTTGATTTCGGCGTTTTCGTCGAAGAGAAGGTGAGCGCCCACGGGGAGAACATAAGTGCTGAGCACCTGGCCGTTGGCATCGGTGATTGTAGCTTCCGGAACTTTGGCGCGGTCTTTTGACTCAACGATGACTTTATCCTGAAGGCCTGACTGTTCGTCGGTGTCGACACGGAAGTTAACGTTTTCAGTGAGGTTCTGGTAGTTAAGTTTACCGCCAAATTCACTTATGATGACAGCGTTGAACGGGTCCCATTCGCAGATAACGTCGCCGGGCTTAACCTCGTCACCATTCTTGAAGAAGAGCTTAGAACCATAAGGGATTGCGGCATTGGTGAGGGTAAGTTTGGTCTTGGGATCGATGATGCGCATTTCAGCAAGACGACCGAGAACGACTTCGATGGGCTGTCCGTTTGCACCGATTTCAGAAGTGGTGACTGTGCGGAGTTCTTCGATTTCGAGGATACCGTTATAACGAGAGACGTTAGAAGAAACTGCAGCGATGTTAGATGCCACACCACCGACGTGGAATGTACGGAGTGTAAGCTGAGTACCAGGTTCGCCGATTGACTGAGCCGCGATTACGCCGACAGCCTCGCCTTTCTGAACAAGACGGTTGTTGGAAAGGTTACGGCCGTAACACTTGGCACACACACCTTTCTTAGATTCGCAAGTGAGCACTGAGCGGATTTCAACGCTTTCGATTGGCGATGCGTCGATGCGATCAGCAGCGGCGTCGTTGATTTCTTCGCCGGCTGCAACGATGATTTCTCCGGTAAGAGGATCAACGATGTCGTGAACCGACACGCGGCCAAGGATGCGTTCGCCAAGAGAAGCTACGACTTCGTCGTTATTCTTGATTTCGGTGCAGACGAGACCGCGGAGTGTGCCGCAATCTTCTTCGTTGATGATAACGTCGTGAGCAACGTCGACAAGACGACGGGTAAGATAACCTGCGTCGGCGGTCTTAAGCGCGGTATCGGCAAGACCCTTACGGGCACCGTGGGTTGAGATAAAGTATTCGAGCACCGAAAGACCTTCCTTGAAGTTAGCCAAAATCGGGTTCTCGATGATCTGACCACCTTCAGCACCGGCTTTCTGGGGCTTAGCCATAAGACCACGCATACCGGCGAGCTGACGAATCTGGTCTTTAGAACCACGGGCGCCTGAGTCAAGCATCATGAAGACTGAGTTGAAGCCCTGATTTGCCTCGGTCATCTGTTTCATGAGGACGTCGGTCAGCTTAGAGTTGACGTGAGTCCAGATGTCAATCACCTGGTTGTAACGCTCGGTGTTAGTGATGAAGCCCATAGAGTAGTTGTCCATCACTTCCTGCACCTGACGGTAGCCTTCGGCAACGATTTCTTCTTTTTCAGCCGGGATGATGACGTCACCGAGGTTGAATGACAGACCGCCCTGGAAGGCCATGCGGTAACCGAGGT
>CAMWNL010000141.1 GCA_947175585.1 uncultured Bacteroidales bacterium
GAGTGGGCGAAGTCATCTTAACGGATGTCCGCCATCTTACAGGGCTTTGAGCCCCGGATGTAAACGCGATAGCGAAAACGGCAAGCAATAAAAACAGCGCCTTTTTCATAAGAGAACAGAGTTATAATATTATGTGCAAATTTACGACTTTATGGCCGAAGCTAAAATATAAAAATGATGAAATTTAACGGGCGTCATGGGCATTGATCTGGTCAACAATCTGCTGCATACCCTTGGCAGACGGATGACCTTCGATGCGATCGACGTCGACAAGCTGGATGTAATCGATGCCGTAGTGGTCGCAGATAGTTTTGGTCGACTCAGTGACGTCATCGCTCAGGTCATTGTTGATGATATAGACGATTTCCACACCGGGATAATATTCCTTCATGGAGGAGAGCATGTAAGCAAGCGCCGGACGGAAATTGTAGAGGTCTTCTTTTGTCCAGTCTGAATATTGAAACTCTCCGACAGGCACTTTTGCCCAGGAGTCATTTGTGCCACCGAAGATATAGATAAGATCCGGTTCGCCGAGATTTCTCATACGGGCGATAAATGATCGGTCAGTGTAGTCTTCTCCGCGATAACCGGTGTTGCACACGGTCGATCCTGAAAAAGAATTATTCTTACAGATGCGGTAGCCACGGTCAGTGATAAGTTTGTGCCACCATGTCTGGTCAGCCTGATGAACATCGTTTGCTCTCTCTGATTTTTTCCAATACCAGATTGCGTTAGTGTCAGGATAGACACAACCTTCGAAAGTTGAGTATGAGTCACCTAAGATAGACACACCCTTACGGCTCTGAGCTACTGCCGCAACGGCAGGCATTAATACAACGGCTAATAAAAAGCCAAAAATCAGTTTTTTCATATTGATATTTTTTAATTAAATTTTAAAGTTCTATTACAGTTACGGGCTTGTCAATATTGTATTCGCTTAAAATATAATTAACGATTTCCTGATGAGGTTTAAGATATGAGCCATCGATATTGACTGCATCCCATCCTGATTCTTTATGAAATAACCAGTCTATATTATCGGAATCAGAATAATATATTTGTATAATCGAATCTGCTTCTGCATCCAAAAACGTAGTGGAATATGGATATTTATTGCAATCATCATTAATTATATCGAATCCCCATTTACCGTTTACTTTAGCGAAATACCCGGTCTTGCCTTCGACTAAATTTTCACACGGTCCGAAATAGTAACATAAAAGTTTGTTATTTGAGTCTGATTTAAAATAAAAATAGTAATTACCTCGATTTGTGGTAGCACGGAAAAGATTATTTCCCAATAATGTAGATGAATCAAAATCATCTGGAGTAATCCTAAGATCTGTAAATGCAGTCTCTATGAATTGTGTCTCATGATCATGTGGATTGAAATCGAATACCATATCCAAATAATGGATAGTATCTGTTTCAGCAATAAAAATTCCGGCAGTATTGTTCCCAAAGTAATATATGGTATCATATTCACATGGAATTATTATATGACCTTCATTTTCATTGTTAAAACTCACAACTCCCATTCTTGAATTGCTTCTGTCGATCTTATAATATAATCCCGTTGCCGTTATCGGACGATAAGTAAAAGATTGATTTGTACAAGCTGAAATGCTTGCAAATATTATAATCAGTAATATAGCATAGACTATCGTAATCTTTTTCATGACTGAAGTATAACTGTAAGAATCAATCTTTATGCAAATGTAGTAATTATAAATTTATTATAAGCATGTAAGGGGATAAAAAGAAATAAGGCGAGGTATATAAAGAAAAAAGACTATGTCTGTTTAAGACATAGTCTTCAAGGATTTTTAGAGGTTCCTAGCAGATTCGAACTGCTGTAAACGGTTTTGCAGACCGGTGCCTAACCACTCGGCCAAGGAACCCTATCGTGGCGTTTGCGAGTGCAAAGTTAAAACCTTTTTTCGAAATACGCAAATTTTTTTCATCACCAAATGCACATTATCGTTTTACACCTTTGCCAAATAATTCTGAATGAGAGCCAAGTCTGATTAAGTCAATATCGTTTGTTTCCTGATCAATCCAAATTAATAGGAAATCACCTTGAATATGACATTCCATACAACCGGCATAGTCATTTAAGAGTAGATGAGGCTTATATTTTTGTGGAATTGGTAATTCATTCTCAAGTAAAAACAAAACATCAAGAAGGGCTGCTGCTTTTTGGGGGTTATTGCGAATGCGTTTAAGGTCTTTTTTATACTGAGTAGAAGGACGTAATGTTTTCATAGTCCGGCAGACCTAAACATTGCTTCCACCGAAGATGTGTCGATAGGGGTGGCATTACGTAACTTCCCACTTCGAGCTTCTTCTATTGCTGCCTTTGTAGTCTCGTTAGGTTCATTATATGCGACTTCAAGCAAAATGCACTCCACGAAGTTATTAAGACTTCGATGTTCGCGTTTTGCCAACTCTTTCAATCTGTCAATAAGTTCCGAACTTAGTCGGAACATCGTTGCTTTTTTCTGTATTGCTGCATCCATAGTGCTATCGTTTTGTTTGCAAATATATTGTATTTATATAGCAAAACCAAAAAAATTAAGTAAAAGTTGCGTGTAAATACCTCTAAATATTATAACGATTTATATCATTGGGAAAAATGAGGTTTTAATGACATAATTTTCTGCTTTTTATATATCTTTGCGCAAACTATCATAAAATCTTGATATGGATGAAATAGACGAAAGAAACACTGATCCCCGTCATGAAAGTGGTTGGGCTGCTTTTATGCGCGTAATGCGATATGTGTCTGTCGGAGTGATAACGTTGGCATTGTTTGTGATAATGTTGTTTTCGATGACTGATAACGATATATGGGTACTGTTTGTAATCTTTGCGCTTGTGAATTTCTATGTCTCGATTCCTCTTATCGCATGTTGGTTACATTCATTTGCGCGTTCATTGTTCCGTCGCACAAGGACCGATAGAATCCTGTTATATTTTCATATCGCCGATATGCTTATGATAGGAGTGTCTATTTTAATGATGCTCAGACCCGAGATGCATTGCGATGCTGACTATATGGAGAAGCATTACAAAGAGTACGGAAGTCAGATGCGAGAGGTAGCGAGAGAAGCACGCCGGCTTTTACCTGATAGTACCGATCTGGTGATAGAATTTGGAAGCAATGCACCTGAATGTGACATCCAATTTCTAAGCGATAAACAATTAAAACATATAGAGGATAGGTTGGATGATGTTGATTGCATCGGTATTGAAACTGATAACTATGGACTAACCGATTATACGAGGCTAAGATTTAAGCGTCAAGGGATGGGTATGTATTCTTACCGTTTTTATAACAGGGCGCTTACTTTAGAGGAACAGGACTCTATAAACGAAGATGGCCGATTTATAGTTTATGATGATTCGACTGTATTTGAGTATGGCGGAGGAGTGTTCGGACCTCAGTATTTTATGGACAAAGAAGAATTTTTAAAACGTAAAGCTAATGTGGGTAACTGATAGCACGTGTAATTTATAACTATATTATATGAGAATAGATAATGCAACACCTCAACATGCGTCGTTGATCGCAGATGCGATTCTTGAGGCCGTCGGACCTGAGATTACCGATAACCTGGCCGGAGATAAAAATTCTGTAAAAGATATTCACGACCTATTTCAGCGTCTTGCTGAGCGCGACGACACTCAATATTCTTATATAAATACAAGAGTCGCCATCAGTGATGACGGTACTCCGATGGGGGTCTGTATCTGCTATGATGGTGCAGACTTGAACCAACTTCGCCGTCCATTTTTCCATGAGGCTAATTCGACTTTAGGCTGGAATATGTCGGATGAAGAGATCGATGCTCTTCCGGGAGAAACAGAGCCTGGCGAAGTATATCTCGACACTATCATGGTTCTGCCGATATTCAGAGGTAAAGGTGTGGCGAAAACTCTGATAGCCGACGCCGCACTGAAGGCTGAGCGGATTGGCAAGCCTCTCGGATTGCTTTGCGACATTGATAATACACACGCTCACAAGCTCTACGAGTCTGTAGCCTTAAAGGATGTGGGTCTTAAGCCATTTGCCGGCCACACAATGTATCACATGCAGATGCTTTAATTATGAATAAATCGCTAAGATCCATTCTTGCTGTGATATTGGCAACTTTTTGTTTTCCTCCTGTATATATTCAATCCGTGAAGCATATAGGTCGTGATAACAAATTGTTATGGATTGTTGATGGGGTTGAGGTTAAAGATTCGGTGGCGGACTATTCAATTGATGAGCTTAGCAGTGACAGTGGTGCTGTTATTACTGCTCTATCTCTGAAGATTATACATAGACTATCGGATTTAAAATCAATCACGCTTTACGACTCGCTTGAAGCAGCTAAGCGAGGATATGCAGATTGTAAAGGAGTGGTCAATGTAGAAACCAACATTAAGAATAGAATAATTTTCATAGTCAATGGTTTGGTACACCAAAGCACTGAGGTTTTAAACGGAGGGATGTTACTTGACACAGCCAATGTCACAAAAATAATAGATATTGAACTTTCTAACCTTGAAAAATATCATATTACAGACGTGAAAATTATTGGACCTGAAGAATTACCTAAGTTTTCAGGTGAAAGATATACCTTGCCGATTGTAATTGTAACTACAGAGCTAACCGAAATCGAACAAGATTATTAAATTCAGACGGGAAAAAACGAGGTGAAAATTTCGTATTGGGGTTAGTAAGATGCGTCAGTTGACCGCACGTGTCATTTACCTTGCCAGTGAGAGGTTCATCGAGATGCCGTAAGACGTATTGGTGGTCGGGAACGCGCTGTTGGTGACTATCGGAGTGTTGACCTGATGGTCGAAGTATGCCGATAGTGTCACACGCCGGCTTAAAATATACTTTGCAGTGAAGTTGATGTTGACAGTCTTTGTGCCGCTCGTAGCCTGAGTGTAGTTGCTCTCGATGCGGCGTATCAGCGCCTGATTGTTCTGGAACGAAACGTTTGCATCCAGGTCGAGGTCATTGCTGACACCCTGCTGAGATCCTTTGATTTTCAAAATCGTATTGAAGTTGACGATCTTGTAGCCGCCGCCGATGGTGATGCCGCGGGTAGAGGCCTCTACGACCTGACCGGCCGAAGAGTTGAGGGTCAGTGTACGTTTGTCGCGATACTCGGCTGAGAATTTGATATTGTTCTGCATAGTGGCGTTCACTCCGATGAGCGGCGCAAAACTTTCGTTGATAGCTACAGACGAAATGTTGTAGGGCGACGATGGTATAGGATTGCCGGTGAGAGCGTCGAGCGCGAAGCCCAGTTTCTGACCGTCGGCGGCAATCCAGTTGAGATATGAGGAGTATGAGCCGACAGAGTATGTACACTGATAGGCATGGTTGAGTGTAAACGTTTTGAATATCTTGCGCATGTTGCCGAGATTGATGAGACCGTCATAGGTGACGCGCCAGTTTGGCAGCACGGACGCAAACGACGGGAACGGGTCGAGAGTGACGTTGTCAGGATTGCTGCCGCTGTAAGCCGCTACAAACGCCGGAATGAGCACATCGCTTGATGTCTCGCTGATGGTGCCGACCTCGGGGTTGAAAGGCATGCCTGCCTGAGCGGTTCCAGCTATGAATCCGGCGTCGGGGTAGGTGATACCGGCATACTGGGCCTCGACACGGTTGCGCACCGTCGGGATATATTTCAGGAAA
>CAMWNL010000142.1 GCA_947175585.1 uncultured Bacteroidales bacterium
GGTCTGCATAAGGTGTATGGATCGGAAAATCGTGAGCCGACGCCCATGAGATAAACTCACGCTTCCACTTGCTCATGACCTCGCTACGCCAACAAGCGACGGCGCCGTCATAAACAGTAAGCGAACGGTCGGGAACCACAAGATTCTCGTCTATGCCGATTATCTTGCCGAAGCCCTCACACTCGGGACAGGCTCCGTAAGGGTTGTTGAAGTTGAACATCTGGTCAGACGGCTCCATGAAAGTAATGCCATCGGCCTCAAAGCGTTTTGAGAAAGACTTTCTCTGCACACCGCCGTCGGTCCAAGCGAGCAGCACACACTCATCGTGACCCTCGAAAAAAGCCGTTTCGGCCGAGTCAGCGAGTCGCGAGAGTTCGTCGCCGGATTTAGCGACCGCAAGACGGTCGATAAGCAAATCATATCGGTCAGGACCGGCATCGGCTGCGTCTGATATCGACACAAAATTGCCCTGATGATCAACCAGACGCGAGTAACCCTCTTTCTGATATATTTCGAGTTGAGTCGCGAAATCACGGCCATCGGGGAGGTGTATCGGAGACGCAATAGCGATTCGGGTACCTTCGGGCAAAGCAGTGGCAGCAGCGACGATATCCTCGACCGACTGTTTTTTCACCTCTTCGCCACTCACGGGCGAATATGTGCGGCCGATACGACCGAACAGCATGCGAAGATAGTCATAGATTTCAGTCGATGTGCCGACCGTCGAGCGAGGATTGCGCGTGTTGACCTTCTGCTCGATTGCGATTGCCGGAGGTAGTCCGCGAATGAAATCACACTCAGGTTTGCGGAGTTTACCCAGAAACTGACGCGCATAGCTCGAAAGGCTCTCGACATAACGACGACGCCCTTCGGCATAGAGTGTGTCAAACGCCAACGATGATTTACCTGAGCCGGACAGACCTGTAACAACGATAAATTTGCCTCGCGGAAGTTCGACGTTGATGTTTTTAAGATTGTTGACTCGTGCACCTCGCACGATAATATTATTATTTTTTACTTCTTTTTTTGCCATAGAAATTATAACAATTTGGAGAGACAGATTACAAAGATACTTAAAATTCAGGCTAAAACAAAATCAAGATAAAAGTAAAATCAGGAGAGCGATTACGGGTCTCTAAAATCTGATGTTGCCCGGGGCGGTGAGTATATGGAAAAGAAGATCGTGGAACAACTGGTGGTCAGTCTGACGCGACCCGACACCTTTGCTCATGGCGTCATAGCGACGGACAGCCGCAATAATCTCAATAATCTGGAATGCGTTATAGTATTGCATAGCTGTACGATAACGTTTCAGCTGTCCGGGCCAACGCAGCTTCAGCTCGGCCATCATGGTGGCGTCACTGCGGTCTGTGCAATAATAGGCCGCCAACAGGTCGGCAAAGAAATTGAATATCGTTGCCGAAGTCACGACCAGCGAATTATTCTTGGGATTGGCACGGAAATACTCAGCAATCATGAATACTTTGCCGGCATCTTTAACGGCAAGCGCATCGACAAGTTCATAATTATTGTAATCCTTGCTCATGCCTATATTGCGCTCGACCGCCTCAGCCGTCACTGTCGCCCCGGCCCCAAGCGCCGTCGTCAACTTTTCGATTTCATTATAGAGACGGCTTAAATCAGTGCCTACATAGTCACGGAGCATCTCAAGAGCCTTAGGTTCGGCCTTGAGGCCTTTACGCTTAATAAATTCGCTGATAACGGCCGGAGCATTGAATTCGGATAATTTTTTTGATTCGAAATTAACTCCGTTAGCCTTAACGGCGGCAAGCAGCTCTTTGCCTTTAGCCTGCTCGCCCCGGCAACAAATAACAAGAATAGTCGTGGCCGACGGAGCGGCAACATAACGGTGGAGCTGATTTAACTTTGCAGCCGGCACGGCCTGAGCTTCTTTCAGGATGACCACCTGACGGTCGGCCATCATAGGATATTGCATACACAGATCCATCACCGCGCCCGGCTCTGTGTCAGGAGCGTAGACCACATGAAGATTAAACTCGCGCTCCTCCGCGGTCAGAATATTTTCGAAACGACGCACCAGATCGTCAATGTAGTAACCCTCCTCGCCATGAATAAGATATACGGGCGAATATTGTTTTGCTGCCAGTTGTCGGCAGAGAGAATCGTATGTTACGGCAGGTGCGGCCATCGGGAGTTAAGAAATAAAGTTGTAAATTTGTAGCGAAGATACGAAAAAAAAAGCTCAGTGACAAATGGATTTAAACCTGCCATCATTTGACTGCCGCCTCTCTCGCGGTGACGACGGAGTGACGCGCATCTATGACCGTCTGCGCCGAAAATCTGTCGCGCTCACACCTGAGGAGTGGGTCAGGCAGCATTTCGTCAATTTTCTCGTGTCGGAGCTCGGGTATCCAAGCGGATTGATGGCCAATGAAGTCAGTATCAAACTCAACCGCACAGCCCGACGCTGTGATACAATCATTTATAGCCGTGAGGGCAGACCGCTCGCAATCGTGGAGTATAAAGCACCGACCATCACAATTACGCAATCGGTCTTTGACCAGATAGCACGCTACAACAGCGTCATCGGAGCGCCATATCTGATAGTCAGCAACGGACTTACGCACTACTGCTGCAGGTTTGACAGCAATGCGCAGTCATATACGTTTCTGCGTGAGATACCATCTTACGCAGAGCTGTAATATCAAAAGAAGTAAGCCAGACGGATATTCCAGTAACGGTTACGGGCGCTGTAATTGTCGAGCAGAGTAGTTTTCAGCGCATAAGTCATGCCCCAGCAATAGGTATATGAAATCTGCCAGCGCTTATACAGCTCCACGCCTCCGCCGACCGAAAGACTGAGGTCTCCGCCGGCATAATCAAAGGCCTTACATTTATTATGACCCAACAAGATGTCGAAATCAGGACCGCCGTATACAAACGGAGCGATAATGTCTTCAACACCGTTAAGTCTGGTCCACTTGAAGCGCAGATGGAGAGGTATCT
This sequence comes from uncultured Bacteroidales bacterium, assembly GCA_947175585.1. Lineage (GTDB taxonomy): Bacteria > Bacteroidota > Bacteroidia > Bacteroidales > Muribaculaceae > CAG-873. The sequence goes on from CAMWNL010000142.1 coordinate 2,989, forward strand.
GGAGATAATGCAGCATAGCGCGTTCGTCGCCGTAGCCCTGTGAAGCCCAGACTTTGCGTTCACCGAGATTAACTTTCGCACCGAGTTGATTATATAACAAGCCCATATCCATGCCGAAGCCGAGTCCGGGGAACATCATCTCAGCCTGGACACCGGCCTGATAGCCGATTGTCGACGATATAGTGACAAGATCTTGCTTGAAATTCAGGTTAGTATGCTCCACGCCTGCAATTGCAGCATAACGGAACTGAGCATTTGCCGCCAAGCCCGAGGCCGCGACCATTACCAATATGGCTAAAAGTTTGACGATCTGACGTTTCATTGTGTTATATTGATTTACGTCGGCAAAGATAGTTTAAAATTCTCAAACAGCCTTATAATTAACGCTTTTTATGTCATCTCATGAGATTTAATTTTTCAGTCACAATAATTTACTTTAACTTTGCAGTCTAACACATAATAATATGTCATTTATCAATAACACAAAAGGCAAGGGCAAGACCATCTATCGCCGCGGAGCTGATGACGGTCTTTGGTTCGGCATATATCTGTCACTGCTGTTTCTGGCGTCGGTGAATTCAATCTATTCGGGGTTCGCCTGCTTAGCGGCACTGGCGATGATGATCGCTGTGCCGTTCATAATCTTTTATTTCCTGCGACGCGGCTATCGGGCTGACAACTGCATGAGCCCGTTCTCCGGTCTGTGGCTTCACGGCATCTGCATCTTCTTTTTCGGCTCGCTCCTAGCGGCACTGACAGCATATATCTACCTGCGGTTTTTCAATCCGGCCTATATAACCAATGTAGTCGACCTGGCAATTGAACTCTACGGATCGGTTGACACCCCGGAAGCCCACGAAATGAGTTCGGTATTACAGAAGGCCAAAGATTCACACATGTTGCCGACCGCCCAGGGAACCGCCGTGCAATTAATATGGATGGGCGTTTTCACCGGCTCTCTGCTGTCAATGGTTCTGTCGGCAATCGTCAGAGCCGCCAATCGCCCGACTCTGCCGCCGCCACCGCCACCGGCTCAATTTAACTGATTTTAATCTCACGAAAAGATGGATATTTCCGTTGTTGTACCATTATATAATGAAGCCGAATCGCTACCCGAACTTGAGCGCTGGATCGCCCGGGTAATGGAGGCCAACGGCTTCAGCTACGAGATAATCTTCGTCAACGATGGCTCGACCGACGAATCGTGGTCAGTCATCAAATCCCTGCAGAAGACCAATCCGGCTGTCAGGGGCGTATCGTTCCGCCGGAACTACGGCAAATCTCCGGCTCTCAACACAGGGTTCCGACGAGCAAAAGGCGACGTAGTCATTACGATGGACGCTGACCTGCAGGACAGCCCCGATGAAATCCCCGAACTCTACCGCATGATAACAGCCGAAGGATATGATCTCGTGTCGGGCTATAAGCAGAAGCGCTATGACCCGTTGTCAAAGACTATCCCGACCAAACTTTTCAACGCCACCGCACGACGCGTGAGCGGCATCAAGAACCTCCACGACTTCAACTGTGGACTTAAAGCCTACCGCCACAAAGTCATCGAGCGCATCGAAGTCTACGGCGACATGCACCGCTACATACCCTATCTCGCCAAGCTCGCCGGATTTAACCGCATCGGCGAGAAGGTCGTGCATCATCAGGCGCGTAAATACGGCAAGACAAAATTCGGGCTCGACCGCTTTGTCAACGGCTATCTTGACCTCGCGACACTGTGGTTCACCGGTCGGTTCGGAGCCAAGCCGATGCACTTCTTCGGTCTCCTCGGCAGTCTGATGTTTATACTTGGCTTTATCGCCGTGGTGATAGTCGGCGCCGTAAAACTATGGAACATGAACCACGGCTACAACTATATCCTCGTCACCAACTCTCCTTATTTCTATCTGTCGCTGGTGATGATGCTACTCGGGTCGCAACTGTTTTTAGCCGGATTTGTAGGCGAGCTCGTGGTGCGCAACTCGCCCTCACGCAACGATTACGAAATTGATGAAGAATTGAGCTGATGAAGCGACTGAGATTATTAATATTATCCGTGGCATTGTGCGGATTGCTTCACGTGGGGCTGTCGCTCACGTCATGCAGCAACACCGGCTGCACCGAAAACCGCAATGCCGTGCCGCTGGCCGAATTTTTCAACTCCACCACCGGCCAGACCGTCGGGTTTGACTCAATCGAGATCACCGGGGTCGGTCAGCCTGCCGACAGTGTGCTGAGTGAAGCCGGCGACATCATCACTCAGGTCTATCTCCCAATGCGACCGACCCACAACAGCGTCGCATGGTGTTTCGCTTATAAATGGGAATACCTCGATTATCCGGAACTTAACGACACGATAGAGTTTGTCTATGACAGCACTCCGTTTTTTGCCTCGGCCGACTGCGGAGCATATTACAAGTATCATATAACTGAAATGACATATACCAACCATCTTATCGACCGCGTGGAGATTACAGACTCACTCATCACCAATATCGACAAGGTCTATGTCAACATCTATTTCCGCGTTCAATCTGACGATAAATGAATAGGACTCTCCACATAAGATTGCTCATAATCGCGGTTGCCGCCATCAGCCTGTGGGCCATGCCGGCCGCCGGACAATCAAAACGCCGCATCAACCCCGTCGAGACACCGGCGACCGTCACCCAGAGCATCAACGAGGCGCGAAACGACAGCACACGTATG
>CAMWNL010000143.1 GCA_947175585.1 uncultured Bacteroidales bacterium
ATGTAATCATATCGGTCAAACTCATCAAAATCCATAATCTGTAAATTTATTTTTCCGATTCCAAAATTATATCATTTTCGGAAAAAACACCTATAACGGAAATATTTTTTTTAAACGTCATATATTGTCGCTTTCATAAGTTAATTTTGCAACATGAATCAGAATATGGGGCGGCTAATCCGCTATATACTAATTATACAGAAGTTATCTGGGAAAAATAAATTTATTCCTGCAGATGAAATGATTTCTTACCTTAATCGCCAAATGGCATATCGAGGATATGAGGTCGGATTAAGTATTCGCACAATCCAGCGTGATATATCGGAGATTAAAGGCATGTTTGAAATAGATATAAGAAACAAGCGAGGAGATGGCTACTATATTGCTGAACAGACTATAAATCCTGATATAATGTATGATGAATTACTTCTTAATTTTGATTTACTTACGTCTCTCAATAATTCATCAGATCTCTCCGGCTTTATTATTCCCGAGCATCATAGACCCAAAGATACCGAGTGTATGCCGGCCATAATACATGCCATAAAGAATAGATATTCAATCTGTTTTGACTATAAATTGATTCGTAAAGAAAATAGAGTGATATCAAAGACTGTTGATCCTCATTTCCTAAAAGAATCATTAGGACTTTGGTATCTTATTGCTATTGATGAATCTGAGAAACTGCGAATTTATGCAGTAGATCGAATACATAATCTGGTGATTCTTCCAACAAGATATAAACGCAATAAGTCTCTTAACCCATACAATCTTTTTCAAAACAGTTATGGAATTTGGGATGACGAAAATATACCGATTGAGGAGGTAGAACTTTCATATTCACCTCTTGACGGGTATTTTCTTAAAACGACTCCTCTCCATTCTTCTCAAGAGATTCTAACCGATAATGCAGAAGAATTTCGTATCAAATTAAAAATACGTATAACTAACGATTTCGTAATGGCTTTATTGGCAAGAAGTAATTCTATTTCCGTTATTAAGCCACTATCACTTAGACATAGAATCAATGAAATATATAAACAAGCACTAATTCGTAATAAATTATGAAAAACCTTGGTTCTTTATTTCACAATGCACTCTATTCTAAGACAAGAATATATCATGATGCCAATGGTAATATCAGTGGAACCAGCACAGATATTACACCATGGTACATTCTTGTCGGACGTCTTTGGGGTGGCATGCTATGGTTGTACATTATTTTAACACCATTGTTGGCTCCGGTATATTATGCTTTTGCTCATTGGTACTGTCGAAAATTTGATGCAGAAAACATGGCTGAAGATCCTCAAAATTGGCCCAGGGATAAAAAACAGATATTAAAAAATCATCGTAATATTTTATTAGGATGGATAATATTTATGCTTTACGGTTGGTTAACTAACTGGGGACAACCTGACTCGTCTAAGGATATTACCCCAGATTATAATATCGAAAATACTGTTCCATGGGATTCACCCGATTATGTTGACCCATATAAACATTATAAAGAAACTCATAATATCAGATAATATGAAAGAAGAAAAAGGTACATATACTTTCACCGTTGAACAGCATGCACACTTAGTTGATTTAGTAAGACAACTTGAAAAGGCCGATAAATCAGAGAAAAAAAGAATTCGTGACAAAATCAGAAAGATCGGTTTATATTGGAGCATGGTAGCACCTGGTAGGGACTATACAGTTGAAAATCTTCTAAGACTTTTTGACATTGGAACTCTTAAAGTTATAAGTGTTGGCCAGCAAAAGGTGCAAACTCAAGAACAGGATATCTCTATGACAGTAAACTCTAAAAATGAAATACATCGAAACACTTCTTTAGTCAAAAGAAGTAGACAATCTTCCGATGAGCATTATGTCATAGACTTATGTGATGAGGTGCTTGGTTTAAAAGCCTCACGACAACATCGGTTTGATTTCTTAAAAGGGGACACCGGTGTGCGACTCCCTGTAGATGCATACTATTCAGAACTTAATTTGGTAATAGAATATTACGAAAGTCAGCATACTGAATCAACTCCTTTTTTTGATAAAAAGCAAACCGCAAGCGGTGTTTCAAGAGGTGAACAAAGACGCATTTACGATCAACGAAGGCGTGATATATTACCTAAACATGGCATTAAGCTGATAATTATATCTTATACTGATTTTGGTTATACTAAAAAGATAAAGCGAGACCACATGGCTGATAAAGAGACAATAAAATGTATTCTTAGAAAAGAGGGATTGATAAACTGACATATAATACCAAATGAACAAATACATTATAAACAAAGAAAATAAATTATCTTGGAGTGGAGTTATTGCCTTGATACCCCACTATTTTAAACCATTTTTAGAGTTTAAAAGATTGCGCCGTTCCCTTTGTGTTCTCAGTATAAAAGGTTGGATAGCCATCTATGCATCCAGATATTATCCTGGAGAATCATACTGGTTTGTAAAACCATTTACTCGTGATAGAGATCCGGACATTATGTTTTGGGTGTTTGCTCTTGATGTCAGAGGGATATTGATTGTATCCACATATATCGTAGAAGAATTTTGCGTTAACAACAGTATCCCTCAAACCCCATCTTGCCAATGGAAACTTTGGATAAAAGAGTCTGATGGTAAATACTCTCTTTTTTCCAAATGCTCTTTATCTTTATATGATGTCACAGATTGCTTTATTCCCTCAACTAAAATTCTGCCGGAATTAAACGATGTCAAATCATTAAGTTGACCAATCATATTTCACGCCTGTCTATTTTGACTCGTCATTTGCTCTACTCGTTGGTGATACCGATTATTTTTGTTATATTTGCATGATAAATAAACGCATTTAACTTTAACGACATTATTATATGAAGTTCAACGTACCAAGCAAGACTCTCTATAGTGCAGTTTCATCTGTCAGCAAAGTCATCAACTCTAAGAACTCTTTAACTATTCTCGACAATTTCCTCGTCGAGTTGAAAGATGACATGCTAACTGTTACCGGTTCCGACCTCGAAAACTCTCTTACTGCAAGAATCTCTGTCACTGAAGCGGAAGGCTCTGGTCGTTTCTGTATCGGTGCACGTCGTTTGGTCGAACTTCTCCGCGAGATGCCTGACCAGGGTATTTCTTTTACAATCAACGACACCACACTTGAAATTGAAATCGAATACGCAAGCGGTAACTATACTCTTGTTGCAATTACCGGTGACGAATATCCTGATTTCAAACCTGATCCTGACGAAAAAGAGCCTATTTCATTCTCATGTGCTCCTCAGGATCTCATTAAAGGTATTGATAACACTCTTTTTGCAGTCGGCAACGATGATTTGCGTCCTATGATGATGGGTATCTTCTTTGATATCAAACCTGATTCAATCACATTTGTCGCAACTGACACTCGTAAACTGGTGCGTTATATCTGCCGCAACATTGCGCCCGGAGTAGAGGGCAACTGCCTTCTCCCCGTTAAACCGGCCACTATCATCAAAAACGTCTTTGCCAAAGATGATAGTCTTAAGGTGACTATGACATCAAAGAATGCGACTATCGAAAGCAGTTCATTTACTTTTAAATGCTGCTTCCTCAACGGTCGTTTCCCTGACTATAATCGCGTTATTCCTCAGAACAATCCCTACACTCTAACTGCCGACAGACTCTCTTTCCTGACTGCCGTTCGACGTGTCGGTGTCTTTGTTGACCCGGCTTTCGGTCTTGAGAAATTCCGCATCACTCCCGAACGCGTTCTACTGAAATCAAGCGATCAAGGCAATTGCACCAGCGCTCGCGAACAAGTGCCCTGCTCTTTCACCGGTCAGGAATTGACCATCGGTTTCAGTGCGCCTTACCTCATTGAGATTCTTAACACTATCCCGACCGAAGACATAATAGTCGAACTTTCTGATCCGAGTCGTCCCGGTCTGTTCCGTCCGACCGAAGACGCCGAAGGCACTGAACTCCTCATGCTGCTTATGCCGATGACTGTTGGTGAATTCTAACTGCAATTAAAAAGCATTCCCGCCTGCAAATGAAACTAACACTCCGTCGTCCTATAGTTTTCTTTGATCTTGAAACTACAGGCACAAATATATCGTCAGACCGTATCGTTGAAATATCGATAGTCAAGGTTATGCCTGATGGTACCGAAATCGTCAAGACTCGTCGCGTCAACCCTGAGATGCCGATTCCGGCTGAGGCTACAGCCATACATCACATAACTGATGATGATGTCCGCAACGAACCAACATTCCGTCAGATTGCCAAATCACTTGCCCAATTGTTTGTCGGATGCGACATCGCAGGTTTCAATTCCAACCGTTTCGACATTCCGCTTCTCGATCAGGAGTTTCAGCGTGCTGACGTAGACTTTGATTTCGGTAAAGCTCGTTTTATCGACGTTCAGACTATCTTTCACAAAAAAGAACCTCGCACACTCGTAGCGGCTTATCGCTTCTACTGCGGTAAAGAACTCGAAGACGCTCATAGCGCGAGTGCTGACACAATGGCCACCTACGAAGTCCTTAAGGCGCAGCTCGAACGCTACGAAGACCTTCCGTGCGACGTTGAAGCCTTATCTGAATTTGCTTCACAATCGCGTAATGTCGACTTCGTCGGACGTCTCGTCTATGATGACAAAAAGCGTGAAGTGATTAATTTTGGTAAATATAAAGGTCGTCTTGCTGAAGAAGTCCTGCGCACTGATCCCGGCTACTATTCCTGGATTATGCAGGGCGATTTTACAAAAAATACCAAAGACGCCTTTACTCGTATTAAGCTTCGCAACTCCAAATAAATGCAAGGCAAACACATTATATTAGGCATCACCGGTGGCATCGCTGCCTACAAATCGGCCTCTCTGCTTCGTCTTTTTGTTAAGGCCGGTGCTGAGGTGCAGGTTGTCATGACTCCTAATGCAAAAGAATTCATTACTCCTGTCACCTTGTCTGCTTTGAGTGGCAAACCGGTAGTAAGTGAGTTTTTCACTGCCAACACCGGTGAGTGGCATTCTCATGTCGATCTTGGTCTCTGGGCCGATGCGATGGTTATCGCTCCGGCAACAGCCTCGACCATTGCAAAAATGGCTAATGGTGTAGCTGATAATATGCTTGTCACAACTTACCTTTCAGCCAAAGCTCCGGTTTTTGTTGCTCCGGCAATGGATCTCGACATGATGCGCCATCCATCGACCGTGCGTAATATCGACCTCCTCCGCTCCTATGGTAATCATATCATCGAGCCTGCCGCAGGTGAACTCGCGAGTCACCTGATTGGTAAAGGCCGCATGGAGGAGCCGGAAAAGATATTTGAAGTTCTCTGGTCATTCTTCAACGATTCACAATCTTTGAAGGGCAAGAAAATTTTAGTGACTGCCGGTCCAACCTATGAGAAGATTGATCCTGTAAGATTTATCGGGAACTATTCCTCCGGTAAAATGGGCTATGCCATTGCTGACGAAGCCGCCTCTCGCGGAGCTGACGTGACCATCGTATCAGGGCCGGTTTCTGTGACTCCTTTAAATAATAATGTAAAAATTATTAATGTGGAGTCGGCTAAAGAAATGCTTGCAGCCTGTAACGATGTGTTCCCCACTTGCGACATTGCTGTCATGACTGCGGCCGTTGCAGACTATGCGCCGGCTGAAGGTCGTGACCATAAAATCA
>CAMWNL010000144.1 GCA_947175585.1 uncultured Bacteroidales bacterium
AGTTTATATCTACTGTTGCTCCTGTACTACTGTTGGAATTTCAGTAAAGAATCAATTCTGTTATCGAATACCTTATACGTTGAAGCGGAAGTGCATGATGTCGCCGTCCTGCACGACGTACTCTTTGCCTTCGACAGAGAGTTTGCCTGCGTCGCGGACCGCCGACTCTCCGCCGAGCGTCACATAGTCATCATACTTGATGACTTCGGCGCGAATAAAGCCTTTTTCGAAGTCGGTGTGGATGATGCCGGCACATTTCGGAGCCTTTGAACCGCGGATGAAGGTCCATGCTCTCACTTCGTCAGAACCGGCGGTGAAATAAGTCTGAAGGTCGAGCAGAGCATAAGCGGCGCGAATCAGACGCGAAACACCTGACTCGTTGAGTCCGATTTCGTTAAGGAACTCCTGACGCTCTTCGTAGGTGTCGAGTTCGGCGATTTCGCTTTCGGTCTGAGCGGCAACGACAAGCAGCTGGGCATCCTCGTCTTTGATGGCTTCGCTAACGGCTTCGACATATTTGTTGCCAGTAGCGGCCGATGCGTCATCGACGTTGCAGACATAGAGCACCGGTTTTGAAGTGAGCAGGAAGAGCTCGCGAGCGAACTTCTGGTCATCGGGAGTCTCAAACTTAACCGAGCGCGCAGGCAGACCCTGATCGAGTGCGTCTTTGATCTGACGCAGAACCTCGTACTGCATTTTGGCAACTTTGTCGCCACCGGTCTGGGCTGCTTTCTGAGTTTTGGCGATACGGGCTTCTACGGTTTCGAGGTCTTTAAGCTGCAGCTCGTAGTCGATGATTTCCTTGTCGCGCACGGGGTCAACCGATCCGTCGACGTGGGTGATGTTGTCATCATCGAAGCAGCGGAGCACATGGAGTATGGCATCTGTCTCGCGGATGTTGGCAAGGAATTTATTGCCAAGACCTTCGCCTTTTGACGCACCTTTCACGAGTCCGGCGATGTCGACGATTTCGACCGTAGCCGGAACAACAGATTTGGGCTGACACATCTCGACGAGCTTGGTGAGGCGGTCGTCGGGAACGGTGATTACGCCCACGTTGGGTTCGATAGTGCAGAACGGGAAGTTAGCAGATTGCGCCTTAGCGTTTGAGAGACAGTTGAAAAGGGTAGATTTGCCGACATTAGGCAGACCTACGATGCCACATTGAAGAGCCATTGATATATCTTAAATTTTAATTTCTAATTTACTTTTACAGAACAAAATTACTCATAATTGCCCAAACGGCGAAATCATTGACCTAAAAAACTCAGAGCCGTGGGTCTGGAAGGGTTTGAAAAAAGATTTGATGAACATAGGTTTATCACAAACCGTTATATGATAGTGACGATGCTGTCATTGTATCTAAAAAATAAAATATGTTATAACGCTTGTGTCAGTCTATATATCGAATAATCATTGCTTACACTTTCCTACAGGAGGTTCGGTGAGTGTGATTCTAAATACGGTAGTTATGTCAAGACTACGAGAAATCGCCTCTTCGAAATGCTCCATATATTGAGGCAGAAATCTTTCACATAGAAGACGCAATGCCTCTATCTTCTCTTCATTATCATTCACTTGTTCACATCTGCCTATAGCAATAGCCGACCGATAATGTTCGGTGTAGTTAATTTTCTCGGACTCAAATACCGGGGTGCATTTGCTTACCGCTGACAGGCTTACAATCGGGTTGTATTTTATACAATCGATTTTCTCACCCTCATCGGCGCAATGAAAGTAGAATGTTGATTTATCTTTTCTTACAAGTGAAATCGGCAGACCGTATGGAATCCCGGTCGGTCGGCACATGCTTATTGTGGTATAAGGAGCTTTGTCAAATATTTCGAGAGCCATGTCTGAACCCAATTGGCGAGATGCCTTTCTCATTGATTTCATAAATATTTTATTTTAGTTATGATATTGTAAGGAGCAGTCAAAATCTAATGTTATATCTTGCGGCCAAGGTAATAGGTGTTCCAGGGGTCCTTGGCGTAGCCATCCTTTAGGACTTTGAACGATGACGATATGGCGTCACTGACTTTTACGCCGTCAAAATAGACGTTGAAGGCGTCTCTGGCATAGCCGTCTTTAAGCACCTTGAACGATTGAGACGTCGCACCGTTAATCTGCTCGCCGTCGAAGTAAACGTTGAACGCGTCTTTTGCATACCAGTCTGACAGCGAGTTGAATGATGACGCTACGGCTCCATCGATCTTTTTTCCGCAGTAATAAGCGTTAAACGCATCCTTGGCATAACCATAGCCGAGAACTTTAAATGAACCCGAGACTGCAGACTGGATTTTTTGTCCACAGTAATATACATTGAACGCGTCTTTTGCATAACCGTCACGCAAAATGGCAAACGACGATGCGACAGCTTCGTCTAATTGCCTGCCGTCGTAATAGACATTGTTGTTGCTCACGATATACGCAGGCCGATGTCGGCGGTCGCGTTGATGTCGGTGGGTCTGCCCAAAATTGTCGTCGTGGCGTGATTGGGCGTTGGCAGCAATCGGATAGAGTATTGCAGTAATCAATAATATAAGTATATGTCTTTTCATAAGCAATTCATTAGGAGTGTCGCTTTAGTACTAAGACGCAGCGGATTCAAACAAGTTTAGTGGCTACTTAATTATGTTGTCAATAACATATTTTACAAACTCCTCTCCGGTTGCAAAACCTTTAACTCCACCCATAGAAGAGTGCATTTCAGTTGTCTGATGCCCGACTATCCAGTTAATGTCATCTTCCAACGGCAGCGTCTTTTCAAGGGTATAGACCTCATAGCTGTCGTTGACTGGAATGAAAACCAGATATTTACATAATGGCACTTCAGTGGGTGAATCAAATGTCCACAATACGCACTCCTTATCTCCGAAAGTCAGCATGCTGTCACTGACGATTTTTGATTTGAATTGAGGGATAAATCCGGCCGATGGGAGTCGTTCGTCAATTATTGAGGCAACTCCTGTCATTTGGAAGGGACTTTTTGCTTTAGCCGCCAATACGGGTGCATATATAAATTGGAAGGTATATAGGTTTACGGGTATTTTCTCCATATTGGCGTAGTCGATTATGTCTTTAGCTTCAGCTTTGTAGTCTTTTGACGCGTGAGGCGATAAAATCACTTTATTGGCAAGATCAATTGCACCTTCGTTGTCTCCGATTTTTACTTTAGTATGAGCCAGGTTAAGCAAAATAAGAACATCGTCGGGCGCTATTGAGAGTGCTTTGTTATAATATTCAATGGCGGTCTGTGGATCATATCGATAGTTTGCAGCAAGAATGCCATAGATATTGAGCAGTCGGAATTCTTCGGGATAATATTTGAGACCTGTGTTCAGAATATCTTCGGCGAGGTCTATGTCGACACTATCATGATCAAGAATGTCGTTAAGATAACCGACTGCAAGGCTTGTTATTACTTCGTCTCTCGGCAGATCGGGATAATATGAATCATCGACAATCCATTTGCCTCCATTTTTGGTCTGCTGTTGGAATGCTCGGTCGAAGTCGCGTATAAATTCTCCGTAAAACTCCAGCTTATAGTTTTTGAATATTTTATATTGGCGAAGTTTGAATACGTCGGGATTTGCATCGATAGCTTTATCGATGATGGAGTAGGCTTGTGATATGATGTCTTGATCAAGGACGTGGTCAATTGAAATCAGATAAGTCGAATCGTTGTCGGCTTCCTTGTTTTTCGATTTGGAAATTACTGGCTTATATACATCAAGCAGCAGTCGCTGAAATTTAGCAAGGGCAAGGTCTGTGTTGTCAGGAGCGACGGTTTCCCATTGAGTAATGATGCTGTCCATCCTTTCTTTGTTTTTCATGTTCATCGCGTCATCAAACATTGCTGCATACTCTTGTCCGAATGTGTTTAACGACAGCGATAGGGTGAGGGATGCGATCAGCGCTAAAATCTTGAATCTCATAACCGAAAAATTAATTTGACAATATCCTTCGCAAAGATAGTGATTAGCTATTGAATTTGCAAAATTATAAAGTAATGCTGCTAATATGCTTTGTGAATCTCCTAATTTTCCCATTTGTATCCTCATAAAAATGTCGTGATAACACATTTATTCCCCCATAAAAATGTTGTCAAGTCGCATTTATTCCCCCATAAAAGTGTGTTAATAAATATTAATCCGTTTGATATCAATGGTTTCTCCTGACGGGGCGGTTGTGGAGGCGTTCGAGGAGAGACATGGCTTCGACTTCGTCGGGGGAAATGTGGTCGAAGTGGTGACTGACCGAGGCGACGGGGGCGCTGAGCCGGCCGCTATGGAAGACGGCAAGCCGCACTTTGGCGCGCGAGAAAGCGACATAATAGACACGGGCATCATCATTGCCGCGTGACATGGCTTTGGATGAGGCGTCGTAAAGCAAGACATTGTCAAACTCAAGACCTTTGGCCTTGTGTACAGTAATGACGGTCACCGGTTCGTCGGTAAGCAGGTCACCTTCATTGAACGTGCGCAGTTCGGGTAAACGTTCATAGAGCTGTCGGCTGAGATTGCCGCCGCCGAATGTTTTTGATATAAAGCTGACCACGGCATCCCATCGGTCAATCTCGCTGATGAAATTGCGCTGCGACAGATAGCGGTAAGCGAAATCACATTCGTCGGCGAGACTATTGCCGTTGGCCTCACTGAGTCGGGCGAGGGTATGACGGTAGAGATCTCCGTAAGCGTCATCAAATTTTTTTGCGGTCTGAGTAATGATCACCGACTGCATGAACGATCTGTCATTGTCGTCAAGACGATCAAATTGCTCGGCGTAATTATCAGGCAGGATAAAGCATGCCGGCGACAGGTTCATTTTGTCTAATTTTGAAGCCAGGTTGCGCGCCTCGCTGAGAGTTCTCACAGCTTTGGTCCGGTATAGCAGGCGCGCCCACTCGGATGGCTGTCGGTCAGATGTGACGACGCTGAGGTGGGCATACACAGTCTTGAATGGCACCCGGCGGAAGAGGTCGTTGCGGCCGACGAGAGTGTTCTCGATGCCGTGAGCCGACATAAGAGATGATATTTCCTCGGCTTCGTCGTTGGTGCGCGTCAGCACGGCGATGCGTTGGTCGGGCAGGTTGTTGCGCCAGTCTCTGACCTTTGCGGCAACCGCGAGCGGAAGATTGAAGTCGGTCGACGGCATCATCAGGAGCGCGCCGTCCGGGCGCTGCCCGTCACTGACGGCCCGGGGAAGATGGGCCGGATTGATGTCAAGACACGATGACGCGAAGTCATTGCAGAGTTTCACGAGGTAAGAGGGCGAGCGGTAGTTACGGGCCAGGCGGTAGATATTGTTTTGACAACGAAGCTTGATTTTATCGAGCGCCGGACCGCCGGCTCCGAGAAACTCGAATATCGCCTGCTGTTCGTCGCCGAGATAGATTGCTGTCGACGGACCGTCGGCGGTGATGAGGTCGATTATAGCGAGCTGAAGAGGTGTGAGGTCCTGCACTTCATCTACCTGAACCCAGCGATAGTTGCTACCAGCAAGAGAGTGGGGCGGATAGTTGGTAAGAGCCTCGTATGCCAGTAGCAGCAGGTCATCAAAGTCGACAAGTCTGTTACGGGTCTTGAAATCACGGTAGACCGTTGCGGCCCGTATGTGAGATTGATCAGGGGTGTAGT
>CAMWNL010000145.1 GCA_947175585.1 uncultured Bacteroidales bacterium
AAAAATAAGTTCTACCAGCTCTTTTGCAATCTGTTGGCAGAGATCATCCTGAACATCGTTGATCATCAGGGAGCTATCAAAGTCGCGATATGCGCTGAACGATTGGTCGACGTCTTTGTTGTCCTGCTTGTTGTCAGTGTATTTGACTCTGACTGTGATAGTCAGACGCGTCTGAGAGGCATAAGCATTCTCAGTCACGGCCTGGGGCGAAAGGCTGTAGCCTGTGATTTCGCCTTCGAGCTGGAGGTCAGAAGCGCCGTCGACGGTCTGCAGACGGGTGTTTCGCGTGATGTAGTCGAGCAACTCGTTTTCAAAGGTCTGCTGGAGAGGAGGGTAAACGAGAGCGGCTCGGATCGGGAACTCTGACACATGGATAGTCTTGTAGACAGTGTAATCGAGAGCCGAACCGTTGAACTTATAGCTTATCCGGCATGCCGGCACACTGACGAGGATTGCCAGTGAAAATAGCAGTGTGCGCAGAAAGTTACGGTGATTATTGATCAAGGCCATATTCTTTAATTTTTCGGTAGAGGGTTCGTTCGGAGATGCCGAGCTCGCGTGCGGCGATTTTGCGGCGGCCGCTGTTGCGTTCAAGAGCGGCCTCGATGGCCTGACGCTCTTTTTCTTCGAGCGAATGAGGCTCATCCGGTTCGACAAGTTTCGGCACTACGGGCGAGCGTGAGATATCGACAAGAGCTGTGGGCATGACCTCTTCGGTCATCGTCGTTGTGACATCGTCTGCAGACGCAGAGTCATTGACGTCAACAAATGTCTCGACGAGTTTGGGTTGCTTCTCGCCTAAGCGCTCTTTGAGTTCATCAATCTGACCCTGCAGTCTGAAAATCATGTTGAATATCATCTCGCGTTCGCTGTCATAAGATCGGGAGCGTGATGCCGACAGGGTCGGGGCATAGATGGTGGCGTTGGCAGGAAGATAGTTGGATATTATCTCGCTGTCTATTTCTTTACCGCTTTCAAACAGGGCTATCTGCTCTATGACATTTTTGAGCTGGCGCACATTGCCGGGCCATGAGTAGTGGCTGAGCGCCATGCGGCCGGAGTCGGCAAACGATATGGGCGCAGTGCGGTAACGCTCTGCGAAGTCTGAAGCAAATTTCCGGGCAAGCAGCATTATGTCGTCGCCTCTGTCGCGCAGCGGCGGAATGTTGATCTGCACAGTGGAGAGACGATAGTACAGGTCTTCGCGAAACCGACCTTCCGAAACGGCTTTGAGCAGATCGACATTGGTAGCGGCGACTACGCGGATATTGGTCTTCTGGACGGCCGACGAACCAACCTTGAGAAACTCACCTGTCTCAAGCACTCGCAGAAGCCGGGCCTGAGTTGTCAGCGGCAGTTCGGCCACTTCGTCGAGGAAGATCGTGCCGCCGTTGGCTTCTTCAAAATAGCCTTTGCGTGAGGCAACCGCTCCGGTAAACGAGCCTTTTTCATGGCCGAAAAGCTCGGAATCGATCGTGCCTTCGGGGATTGCGCCGCAGTTGACCGCTATATATTTGGAGTGTTTGCGGGGGCTATATGCGTGGATAATCTGAGGAAAAAACTCTTTGCCTGTGCCACTTTCGCCGATGACGAGCACCGACAGGTCGATTGGCGCAACACGAATAGCTCTCGCCACCGCCACCTGTAGTGCCGGTGAATTACCGACAATGCCCAGACGCTGTTTGGCCTGGCGCACGTCGGCCGGAATTTCGTTTTGAGGAATCAGTCCTTGTGACATTTGATTGCAAATATATTAATTTTGAATGACTCAGGATTTTTCATTCTTAAATATTCAACTTTCATAAACTTAGAGCAGCGTCATGTTGAAGTCATCGATAAATGCGTCAAACTCCGGATTGGATTTCCGCATGTGAGCGAGCACTTCGCGCTCTGTCCAGGTCTTCGGTGATGAGGGACCGTCTTTCAACGCCACACTCAGCGTGAATTTGTCATTGACAAGACTATTGCGCATATAGTTGACTATATCTTGCAGACTGTCATTGACGAGGCCGACCTGGATGTCATTTTCAACAGCTACGCGGAAGTTATCACCGTCGATGCGTTCCGGCGCGCAGTTACGCATAATGTTGACAAGCAGATGAGCCGTGCCGTGAGACTGCATGTATGAATGCCAGAAGTTGATGACCGCATCGTCAGTGTAAGCCATAGTCCTGACTTCATGGACGACAGTGGTCGCAGTGGCTTCAGACTCGGCATGGGTCGTCTTGCGCAGGGAGAGACCGGGTGTGCGCAGGCGTGGCCGTGCAGCGCCTCCCTGCGGAGGTTCAGGCTTTGCGGCCGGTTCGGCTACAGTCTGGACGGTCGCCGGTGACGCAGACGGCGGAGTCTGTTGACGGTATGTCTGGGCCGGCGCGTAATTTGAGGAGAAAGCGGCTATCGGTTTTAACTGCCCCTCTCCATCGCCGCAATCACTGTGGGAGGGGCTGAGTGGTTGGCATAGCTTGATCAACATCAGTTCGACAAGAAACTGCTTGTTGGCCGCCTGCCGGTAATTAAGGTCGGTGGAGTTACATAGATCCATCGCCTTGTAGAGGAACTCGGGCTTGCATTTAGCGGCTATCGCTGCCATTTCTGATTTCAGTTCGTCAGGCACTTCGAGCAGCGGCAATGTGTGGGGACTCGCCGCGAGCATGATGTCGCGTATATACAGCGCCAGACCGTTGACAAAGAACTGTGAGTCGAAGCCTTTGTCGCGTATCTGCTTGTAGATGACCAGCGCCTGAGGCACATCGTTGGCGATGAACGCATCTATGAGTTTCTTATAGTAGGCGTGGTCGAGCACGTTGAGATTGTCTATTGCCGACCGGTAGGTGATGTTGCCTCGCGATGATGCGGCAACCTGGTCGAAGATCGAAAGGGCGTCGCGCATTGCGCCGTCGGCTTTGGCTGCTATTACAGCCAGAGCGGCCGGGTCGGCGGTGATGCCTTCCTGAGTAGCTACATACGACATGTGGTCAACCATATCGCGAATGGTGATGCGGTTGAAATCATAGATCTGGCATCGCGACAGTATGGTCGGTATCACTTTGTGTTTCTCGGTGGTGGCCAGTATGAATATTACTTATGACGGCGGCTCTTCAAGAGTCTTGAGAAAGGCGTTGAAGGCCTGATTTGAGAGCATGTGGACCTCATCGATTATAAACACGCGGTAGCGTCCCCGGGTAGGGGGGAGCTGCACCTGCTCGATCATCGCCCTGATATCATCCACACCGTTGTGCGACGCCGCGTCAAGCTCGACTATGTTGAGCGAACGCCCCTCGTTGAAGTCATTGCATGAGTTACAGCAATTGCATGCTTCACCGTCGGGACCCGGATTCTCACAGTTGATGGTTTTTGCAAAAATACGCGCACACGACGTCTTGCCCACACCGCGCGAGCCGCAGAAGAGATAGGCGTGCGCGAGTCGGTCGGTCGCAATAGCGTTTTTTAAGGTTGATGTCAGCGCCGGTTGCCCGACCACTGAGGCGAAGGTCGAGGGTCTGTATTTTCGGGCCGATACAATATATTGTTCCATAATATGCAAATTTAGGCCTTTTCTTTCAAAATACAAAAAGAAAAGGCCTTTGCTCTATATTCTTGTTATCTTTTGGCTTTTGTCAGTCCTCGAGGTAGTAGTCGATTGACGTGACGACGCGTATGTTTTTAATGTATGGAGTGTATTGGTCGCGGTCTTCAATCGTGAATTGACCCTGACGGGCGGTTTTGATTTTGCTTAGTCTGCTGTTGGAGTCGGCTGCAAATTTGTCAGCTGCCTCACGTGCATTGCGCGTTGCCTCGGCTATCATCTCCGGTTTGATAGAGTTGAGGTCAGTGTACTCATAAGTAGTCTGATACTGATAATTGCCGGCTATGACCGCGACGCCCTGCTTCATGAGGTCGGTCTGGCGGTCGATAAGCTTGCGCACCTGGTCGACTTTCGAAGAAGTGACCACGATCACGTTGGTGACATTATATCTGACCCTTACGTTTTCGGCATTGTAGCTGTCGGCCAGACGGTCGGTGACCGCAGGCGGATTGACCGAAATTTCGCTTTCATCTATGCCGTTTGACTTCAGGAAGTTGATGATGGTTGCGTTGTTGGACTGTATCTTATCATATATTGACACAAGGTCATTACCCATTTCTTTGGTCACGATAGGCCAGGTCACTTTATTGGCCATCACCTGGCGCTCGCATAGTCCGCGCACTGTCACGTCGCGGTCGCGGTTACTGAAATTGTCAATGCCGGCTTTAAGCGCGAAACCGAGTATCACCAGACCGAGAGCGATAAACGCCGAGGCGAGAAGTATGGTTGATTTCTTCATAACGGTAAGTGTTTTTATAAGTTAAATAAGTTTCGATAATTAGTAACTGATGAGTAAGTCCGAAGACCGCTGTGTCAATCCTGAGATTGATATAAGCTGATTGTCGAAACTTACCTATCCGTAGTCAACAACAAAGCCTCACGCAATATAGTTTTAAAAGGCTTTGCCGCAAATGTACGATTTTTTTCGTTAATTTTGTAATCACAAAAATAGTTTAGTCATGCGCATAGATATTATCACTGTTCTCCCCGAAATGTTTGAATCACCTCTGGGCTGCTCTATCCTGAAAAGAGCTCAGGATAAAGGACTCGTTGAGATTGCGGTTCATAATCTCAGGGACTACACTACCAATCGTCACCGCAAGGTCGATGACTATCCCTTCGGAGGCGATGCCGGCATGGTTATCCAGGTCGAACCCGTCGACCGCTGTATATCTGCGCTCAAAGAGCAGCGCCATTATGACGAGGTGATTTTTACGGCTCCTGACGGGGAGGTGTTCAATCAGAAAATTGCCAATCAGATGTCGATGCTCGATAATATCATAATCCTCTGCGGTCATTACAAAGGCGTCGATTACCGTATCCGCGAGCATCTCATCACCCGCGAAATTTCTATCGGTGACTATGTCTTGACCGGGGGTGAACTACCGGCCGTTATCATCACCGACGCTATTGTCCGACTGTTGCCCGGTGTCATTGGCGATGAACAGAGTGCACTGACCGACTCATTTCAGGATGATTTGCTCGAACCGCCGATTTATACCCGTCCGGCCAGTTATCGTGGTTGGGATGTGCCTGAAATACTTTTGTCAGGCCATCAGGCAAAAATCGACGAATGGCGTCACGAGCAAGCTTTGGCGCGCACACGGCTTCTGCGCCCCGACCTGCTCGGAGAGTAACTGTTGATAAATATGTGTGTTAGGGAGGTAAATTAGATAGCCTTGAGGCCTACATACATCACAAACATGAAGGCGGCGAGGACAATCAGTAGCACAGTCGATGCGACAAGAGCTGTTATGGCTGTATTGCGCCATGTGCGTGTCGATGCCTTCAGACCGAGGCAGCTTGATAGAAACGCGGCAATGCTCACTCCGAGTGCTATTTGACCGTTGAACGATAGGATAACCCACGAAGCGACCGCCAGTAAAATGGCTAAAAGTGCGAATTTGTTGAATTTCGCACGTTTGTTTTTGTCTTCTGCTTCGCTGTAGCTTGCCGCAGGTTCGGCTATTGTTTGGTCAAGTTGCTTATCCATGTCGTTGATGAGAGACTAACTTAAATTTTACTCTGCAAAATTAGTATATTTATATTA
>CAMWNL010000146.1 GCA_947175585.1 uncultured Bacteroidales bacterium
CCCTGGCGTATAGCTGTAATATCGGCAAAAGGTGCGGCCGGTTATGGCGACTTCATCACCCATTTATATAATAATCCATCGCGACTGCGCTTCTCGACGACGCTCTTCCCTGCGATACTTCAGGGTGAGAGTGCTCCGATGTCGATCATTTCCGCTCTCGAAGAGGTTGCTTCGCAGATTGACGATTTTGACTGCGTGGTGATAATCAGAGGCGGTGGAGCTACCGGAGATCTCGCGTCCTTTGATAATTACGACCTTGCGGCCAATGTGGCTCAGTTCCCGTTGCCGGTGATTGTCGGTATCGGCCATGAGCGTGACGTCACTATTCTTGACTATGTCGCAGCTGTGAGAGTCAAGACGCCTACGGCAGCGGCCGAGTGGCTTATTGGCCGGGTCGGAAGTGCCTATGATAAAGTCCGTGACATAGCCGGCGAGATATTTCGCGTCGCTACTTCAATCGTCAGTGGCGGACTGAGGCAACTTGCCTATTACGACGGTCTTATGCCTACACTCGTTTTGGGCAAAATTGAACGCGAACGGGTCAAGATCGGATCATCTGTTCCCGACACTATCAGACATTCTACCGAGGCGATTGTTCGCCGTCATAATGACCGCCTTAACTCTGTACAACAATTAATTTCAGCACTCTCCCCACAGTCAGTGCTAAAGCGTGGATACTCGATTACCCGTGTCAATGGCCGGGCTATAAGTGACGTCTCGGCTCTAAAACCGGGCGATATAGTCGAGACCAGGCTTGCTACAGGCTCATATAAATCATCCGTAACTCAAATCAATCAATAATTATGCAACCCGTTAATGAACTTAGCTATAACCAGGCGCTTTCCGAACTTGAAAAAATTCTTGCGGCTCTCCGTGGAGATGACTGCGATGTCGATAAGCTTACGGCGATGACCGCGAGAGCCGTAGAGTTGCTTAATCATTGTCGTTCACGCCTCACTGCAACTGACGAGGAGCTGCGTCGCATCCTCGAATCATTGCAAAGCTGACGTGATGAACGGCGGCAGCCGCATTTTGTTAAAAAAAATAGTTTACCCCCGATTTTTTTAGTTAAGAAAATCGGGGGCAATTGTCTGTGTTATATGGTGTCGTGGATCAACCTCCGAATGTTAAATCGTAGCGGAGTTTGATTTAAGGTGATTTTCGGTCAATACATGAGTTAACTTTGCGGTGCGATTAATAATCAATATCTAAACTTAATTACAGCTATGGAGCACCAATTTATCAAAGCAAAAAAATTTTTCAGTGAAAACTTACATCCGAAATTCATCTACAAAAACGTGTGGAGAGAGCAAACAACTGCGTTACTCCACGGTCCTCGCAATCTTGACAAGACTTCTTTTGCAATAACTATCGCCGATGACATTGCTCGTCGGGGTCATGAAGTGTTATATGTCAATGCCTCAGGTAAACTGGGTGGCATACAGTGTGATACCGAGTCTCTCTATATTTTCAATCCCGAATTTGAGTCAATTGACGATAAGACTGATTACGCTGATTTGATTTTCGAAGCTATAGAGCAGGCGGTGCGGACTACTTCGATACGCACTTTTGTCATAGACTCGGTTACTCGCATCGCGGCTCTGTCTTTTGGTCGTAATGCGTCAGCGGCATTTGTAATGAAGCGTCTTGTAGCTCTTCAGGTGAAATGCAAATTGTCTTTACTCGTTGTGGCTGATCATACCACAAAAGCCGTCAATAATGCGCTTATTGCGTTATCTGAAGCAAATATGCTTATTCAGAATGATCCTGCTCGGCAGCGGTTTGCTGAACCACAGTTAGGCCCGATAGGTAGCCCACGTCCTACATTTCCTCTTGATATCCGGGTGGCACCACTGAACCCTGCAACAGATGGCGGCATTGATTCGCCGAAATTTGCCGGCCCGAAAAAGTCTGAGGTTACAAATTCCGGAGTCTTTCATGACTCACTCAGATGACTGTAGTGCCTGTTACTGAAACAACCGTTCACAAATTTGTGTAACTGACTATAATATTGTAAATTTGCTTCGGCTGAAGTTCAATAAGAGACTTGTTGATAAGATAGAGCTATTTTAAAGGTTACAACATGAGGTCGTTGATATATATAATAGTTGCATTTTTGGTGGTGGGCTGCGGTTTGTCGAGTCGGCAGCCAAGAGTTCTTGATGAGGCCTCTTTGCTGATGCATAGCGACCCTGAGTCGGCTTTGTCAAAACTTAACTCCGTGGACGTGTCGGCTTTTGATGACTCTGCGACGATGGCTCGTTGGGCTCTGTTATATAGTGAGGCATTGGTGATAAACAGATTGTCAGCTCCGACTGATACGATTGTAAATATAGCTATCGATTACTATGGACGGCATCGCATGACCGAAGATTTTCAGAAAGCGACACTTCTCAAATCATTACTCAGCTCATTGGATAATTCCGATCCGCTCGCTTCGGCGATTTATCTTCAGAAGGAAAAGGAATTTTTGCTATATAAGGAGAAATCCAAGCGAGAGTTATATATGGCCGTCAGTGTGATTGCATTGCTGATAGCTTTAGCGGTAATACTTTGGATGCGCCAGCGTATCAGACTGAAATCGTTGCAGGCTGATGCATTAGTTGCTGAAGCCTCCGGGCTAAAGATGCAGATTGAAGTGAGCCGGTGTGATGTCAGCCGTCTGGAGTCAAAGTTGCACGGTTTGCTCGATGACAGGTTTACATTGATTGACTCTCTTTGTCAGACCTACTACGAGACTCAGGGCACAAAAGCCGAACGTAAAGCCATAGTAGACAGAGTCAAGGCTGAAATAGATTCGATTAAGGCTGATTCTTTTACCAACATGGAGCAGACTGTAAATGATTGCCGAGACAATATCCTCGTCCGAGTGAAGGAGTATTATCCCGATATCAAGTCTGATGATTTTCAGCTTATGGTATATCTTGCCGGCGGTTTGTCAACGCGTACAATAAGCCTTTTGCTCGGAGAGTCTGTTGATGTTATCTACAAACGTAAATCCAGGCTGAAGTCACGACTTAAAAGCAGAGTGGAGCCATATTGCCCGGACATAATGGACATTTTTTGACAGTTGTTTCCGCAGGTCAGAATTTTTGTAAGACTGCGATGGTAAGCGCTTATTTTGCAGGTCTTTATAATTTGTTATGTCAGATGGATATTTTGCAGTGAGGGATGGTGTATGAGTAATTTTGCACCAAAATTGTTTACTCACATGAATGCAAAATTATTTATTACAGTCATAACTTTGTTTTCCGCGTCGGAGATTGGTTATGCACAGAACAGAGAGACAACTGATAGTCTTACCAAAGAATTACAGGAAATAGTTGTAACATCTAAACGCCCCTCGACAAAGCTCGTCGGCACAACCCTCGTCACGACTGTTCCCGGTTCAAATCTTGCGGATTTGGGTAACTCACTTGACGTGCTGTCTCAGTTGCCGATGATAAAAGTTGAGGATAATACCGTAAGCGTAATCGGCAAGAGCAATATCGAAATCTATATTGACGGTAAGCCTATGCGTGATGAGTCGGAATTGCAGCAGCTTCTTTCATCCAATCTTAAGCAGGTTGAATTATTGATGGTGCCCGGAGCTGCCTATGAGAGTACGACAGACGCTGTAATCAAGATTACGACCAAACGAAATTTCATACAGGGTTTGTCTCTGACTGATCAACTCAGGGTGCAACGTCGTCGCAAATGGTCGATAACTGACAACCTCGGATTGAGCTATCGTCTCAGTGGCTGGGAATTTTTTATTGACGGAAGTATAAATCATAATAACTCAGTCGCCAAGGGATCCACAATCAATTCACTTGTCTATAACGGGGATAAAACAGTTGTCGGTAGCAGTCAATACAATTCTTATCCATCGACTACCGGTGTCGTCAAGACCGGATTTAACTATTCTGAGGGACCTCAATCGTTTGGTGCATATTACCGTTACAATCCCGAGCATGGAAGTGTTTCCAATTCTGGTGCAGAGTGGCTCGATGACAGTCCTGCTGTTATAAGGAATATTGACAAACATATCAAGGCTTATAGCCATCAGGCGTCAGTCTACTATGACAACACGTTTGCCGGTCATTATCTGTTGCACTTTGATGGGGATTATCACCGCTCTCATGCTGATAATAGAAGCGTTACAACATATCCGTCGTCTGATAATCATGATGTGAGGTCGGCTGATGAGAATTCTTCTACACTTTTGGCCGGAAAGCTTTATCTCAACTTTCCGCTCTGGGCAGGCGATTTTACAATCGGTACACAGGATAGTTACACTCGGACTAAGCTCGACTACCGGATGCTGAATCATCAGATTGAAGAATATATCTCCTCGGCGTTGACTGAGGCAAGTCAGACATCCGCTGCGTTATTCGCTACATGGTCGCGTATGTTTGGCCATCTTACCCTTTCAGCCGGAGCGAGATACGAATATGTGGATTATGATTTCAAAGTCGATGGCCGGAGGGATGAAGATGTCAGTCGCAGAGATCATCTGCTGACACCTGATATATCGGTGGGTTATGCAATAAATGATGATACGCAGCTCACTGCAAGTTATAGGATGGCGACTCTGAGACCGCCGTATTCCGGACTGACCGGTTCGCTCACTTATGTCGGGATGCATGAGATCGAGGGCGGTAATCCCGGTTTAAGAGACGAGAAGATGCATAATATCCGGTTGTCCGGTCTATGGAAGGGATTCATGCTGCAGGCGGATTATATTCGCAGTTTTGACACCTATGCCTACGTCAAGCAGCCTTATAGGGCTGATAACCTCCAACTGATTATGCACCCTGTCAATATCAATCTGACTGCAATGGATTTATACTTGATCTGGAGTCAGCCGGTGAAGAAGTGGACTCCAAGTGTGACCGTCGGCATGTATAGGCAATGGCTAAATATCGGTCATACTCGCCACAACAGACCTATATTTTCTTATTATTTCGACAATACATTCGGACTGCCTTATGGATGGATCGCGACTGCCAATTTCAGCGGTCGGACCGAGGGCGATATGCACACAAACCGTTTCGGCTCGACGTGGTTGACTATGGATGCATCAATAGGCAAGACTTTCTTTGGAAAATCTCTGACTCTCAGGTTATCGGCGATTGATATATTCAACTCTCAAAATAATGACTGGACTATGGATACATACGGTGTTTTTGTTGATAAGCGGCAGAGTTATGACCGCAGGGGAGTGTCGATTAATATAATCTATAACTTTCAGCCTTATAAGAGTAAATATAAAGGCGCCGCCGCCTCCGAAGCGGAATTGAGAAGACTCTGAGAGCCTGCAGGCGCTCGCTCGACGATTGAATCTAATTGATTTTCAATGAAATGTAGGGGCACACCCTGGTGTGTCCGTGTAAACAGCGCTGCAATCAACGTATTAAAAGGTAATTTACGCTGAATGGCTACTCTAATCCATCAGTGAGAAAAGTTGGCCGATTTGGAGGTTTATTAAGCCGAAATTTCCACAGTCGACAGTCTGCAAGGATATAAATTTGTATAATTCAGGCCGTTTTAGTATCTTTGCATGATTTTATAAGAAGAAATATATATTATAAACCAACATTTATGAATCCTATTAAAAAAACCATCGAGCTCGCTGACGGTCGCACAAT
>CAMWNL010000147.1 GCA_947175585.1 uncultured Bacteroidales bacterium
AATCTACGACCATTTTTCAAATTGTCAAGAGTTTTTATGTTAACGTGTGTTAATTCAATAAACTTTTACATATTTAGAGTTTATTATATTGATTTGCTGATATTTGAAAAGCAATAAAATTGATACAAATTTGTTACATTCGTTGTTTTGAGTCCATTTTGAGGTGATTTTGTAACATATATGTCACACTACCAATACATATAATCACGACACTTTAATAAATATAAGTAGACGAAATTTGGCATTGTCACAGTAGAGCATTAATTTTGCAGCAAACAAAAAACAACTTAAAATAATATACCCATGAATTTCTTACGTTTAGCTATCGCACCGGCAGTGTTTGCTGCCTCCTTAGCATTTACGGCATGCGGTGATAAGACAACTCCCGTCATCATCGAGCAGAGCGAGCGTATCAACTCCGAACTGCAAACATTAGTAGAAGAAAATCCTCAATTACTGTCGGAGGCCAAGTCATCATTTGCCGAAGATAAAATTGCAATCGACGTTAAGATTGCCGATTCACTATTCATAGTATCGCAGATTTCTGAACCGCTATTTAATTACTTTACGGCTTGTGAAATCAAAAACCACATGGACAAGAATCTGGAAATCACTGTCAACGCTCTCAGCGAAAAAGACATGCCTATCGTAGTAAGCCTAACAGACGTTTACGGTGACTCTCACAGCTACGAACTGACCCCGGCAATACTTCGCCGTATGGTCAAGTCTCCTCTCACTCAACTTGATTACAATGAGGCTCGCGAAGGTCTTTTTGCAGCTCTGGCCGCTTCCGAGGCTCAGTTTATACCGGCAAACGCAAAGGTAAAAACGGTTTCGACCTCATTTAAAGGAGGCTTCTTTGCATATAACGTTGAATTTGAAAACGCTAATGCTTACAAAGAATTGACAACCGCCAATCTTAAGGCTCGCGCACTGCAGGTGCTCGAACCCCGTTACGCAAAGCTCGGTACTCTGCGACCGGTGCTGTTCGGCATGTATAAAACTCTCGGTCTGGACGGGTTTCACCTCGTCTACTCAGCCGGCGAGAAATCACCCTCATTAAAAACAACTGTAACACTTTCACATCTTCACTAATAAATAGAAATGAATCTTATTGACCGCTTCTTACAATATGTCAAATTTGACACTCAGAGCGACGAACTCACCAACATGACTCCGTCGACTCCGGGGCAGATGATTTTTGCACGTCATCTCGAAGCCGAGCTCCGCGAACTCGGTCTGACGGAAATAACTCTCGACGAAAACGGCTACCTTATGGCTACACTTCCGGCTAACATTACCGACCGCGAAGTGCCGACGGTAGGTTTCATTGCTCACCTCGACACATCACCTGACATGTCGGGTCGCCATGTCAATCCTCGCATCGTGAAGAATTACGACGGAGGAAATATCGTGCTCAACAAAGAAGACAATGTCGTTCTTTCACCAGAAGAATTTCCCGAACTGCTACACTATGTAGGTCAGGATCTGATTGTGACAGACGGAAAGACCCTGCTCGGAGCAGATGACAAAGCCGGCGTGGCAGAAATCATTTCGGCCGTAGACTATCTGAAGAACCATCCGGAAATCAAACATGGCAAGATAAGAATAGCGTTTAACCCCGATGAAGAAATCGGACAGGGTGCTCATAAATTTGATGTTGATCTTTTCGGCGCTGACTGGGCTTACACCATGGACGGGGGAGAAATCGGCGAACTTGAATTTGAAAATTTCAATGCTGCCGTAGCCAAGGTTACATTCAAAGGCAGAAACGTTCATCCCGGCTACGCCAAACACAAAATGGTCAACTCTATGCGTATCGCCAACCAGTTTGTAATCATGCTTCCGCGTTGGGAGACTCCGGAGCACACCGAAGAATATGAAGGATTCTATCACCTCGTCGGCATGGAAGGCACAGTCGAGAAAACAGTCCTCACATATATTATACGCGACCATGACCGTGACCGCTTCGAGCGACGCAAGAAAGAGTTTGAACACCTCGCACGCAAGATCAATCACGAATTTCCCGATTGCTGCACTCTCGAGATTAAGGATCAGTACTACAACATGCGCGAGAAAATCGAGCCTGTAATGCATATCATTGACATAGCAGAAGAAGCTATGCGTCAAGAAGGCGTTACGCCTAAAGTAGTTCCTATCCGTGGCGGTACAGACGGAGCCCAGCTATCGTTCAAGGGTCTGCCGTGTCCTAACATCTTTGCCGGCGGCCTGAATTTCCACGGCCGCTATGAATTTGTGCCTATTCAGTCGATGGAAAAGGCCGAGATGGTAATAGTACGTATTGCAGAAATCGTAGGAAAATCTTGAACCAACACTTGACTCGCCCGACACTTGTGGTCATCACCGGACCAACTGCGTCAGGCAAGACTTCATTATCAATTGACGTTGCCCGTCGGCTGGGATGTGAAATCATCTCAGCCGACTCTCGTCAGTTATTTAGAGATCTGCCGATTGGCACGGCTGCTCCGACAACAGAGGAACTTGCGGCGGTGCCCCATCATCTGGTCGGCACATTATCACTCTCTGATTATTATAGCGCGGCAAGATTTGAAGAAGACGCGCTGAGTCTGCTTCCGGATATTTTCAATCGCTCGGGAGGCTACGCTGTCGTGTGCGGTGGCTCGATGATGTATGTCGATGCACTTGTTAACGGCATCGACATAATGCCGACTGTAAGCGCTGACGTAAGAGCCAAACTGACACGTCTCGCCGAAGAGCAAGGGAGCGAAGGCTTGCTGGCTCTACTCGAAATAATCGATCCGGAATATTATATGGCAGTAGACAAGCAAAACACAAAACGAATAGTCCATGCCCTCGAAATATCCATGCAGGCAGGAGTCCCCTACTCTACTCTCAGAACAGGAACAAAAGCCATCCGGCCGTTTGATATTAAAAAAATAGCTATTGAGCTCCCTCGCGAGACACTATTCGACCGCATCAATCGACGGGTTGACGCCATGATTGCAAACGGTATCGTCGAAGAAGCAAAATCGGTCTACCATCTCCGTCACCTGAACTCCCTTAATACCGTCGGTTACAAAGAACTGTTTGAATATTTTGACGGGACAATGGATCTCGACACAGCGATTGCGCGAA
This sequence comes from uncultured Bacteroidales bacterium, assembly GCA_947175585.1. Classification (GTDB taxonomy): domain Bacteria; phylum Bacteroidota; class Bacteroidia; order Bacteroidales; family Muribaculaceae; genus CAG-873. The sequence continues at coordinate 3,118 of CAMWNL010000147.1, forward strand.
TTAAGAAGAACACTCGTGTCTATGCAAAAAAACAGATGACCTGGCTCAAGCGAGATGAATCAGTGATACGGCTTAAAGCTCCGGTTTCCGCCGAGGACGTAATATCGTTGCTCTAAGCAAACCCATTCACGCCCCAAGTAAAGCTCCGATAACACAAAAAAAGAGAAAATAAATTACCATGATGACTGCGTTGTGGTTAACCTACTATGCCCGTAATATAAAATCCGCGGGACTGTTACTTATATACGCCCTCTTAGGTATCGCCAAATACCGTGCAGTCATATACGAGTAAAGGCCCACGGATATATTAACCGCAGGCACCAACCATTACTCTTGACTGCTGACTTTAATATTTGGCGATTTTAAGAGAGCAAGAATAAAGCTAATGCTTCAATATTTTCTATTTGTCAATCTTTTCAATTCACATAAGCAAGTGTATTTTAAATTACGTGACAAAGATACTAATTCCCACGCAATCTATCTAAACAAATTGCTTAACTTTGCAATAACATACAATCATAACTCACTAATCACAACTTGAGATGACCAATTTTAACGAAAATCAGACAGTATATTCCCTCAGAGGTAAGGATAAAATTAAAATACTATTTGTATGTCTCGGCAATATATGTCGATCGCCGGCAGCCGAAGGCGTGATGAAAGCAATCGTTGACGAGAATAATGATAGCGCGAGATTTGAGATTGACAGTGCCGGCACAGGCAATTACCATATAGGTGACCTTCCGGACCACCGAATGAGAATCCACGCCCAACGGCGCGGCTACAATCTCACTCACAGATGTCGCCAAGTAAATCCTTCAGACTTCGAGGACTTCGATCTCATTGTAGCGATGGACGAATCAAACCGCCGAAATCTTCAACGTATAGCACCAACTCTTGAAGATGAAAAGAAAATCATAATGATGGCCGATTTTGCCGATCTCGCCACAAGATATGACCACATACCTGATCCATATTATGAAGGAGCCGAAGGTTTCGAACTCGTCCTCGACCTCCTTGAGTCAGCATGCAACAACCTTTATTACGCATTAAAATAAGTAAATAGCTGATATTAAGTCACCGGATGATTTAAATAGCAGCAATTATAAAGAGTTAGTCAGATGCTATATTGTCAAGGATCCGGTAGAGATGGGTCATACCGGAGCCGGAGCAGCGGTGGCCGAAGTCGTCGGTGATGGTCAGGCGGTCGGAGGGAAGGAGGGGTTGAAGAGTGCGGATATGGATGTCGCCGATAAGTTCGTCTGCACTTGAGCATAACGCGTGGAGCCGATTGGATTTGTCTTTTATGTTTTTTACAATGTCATAAGCAGCATATTTATCGAGTACTTCTTGAGTCAATGTATATGTCTGCTTCCCGTCAAGACGCTCGCAGAAGTATGGCAACTCCTGTCCGACCCATCGCGCAAGTGTCTGTCGGGGGTATGGACTCGGATTGACCACAACGAGCCGGGCATCGCCGCTGTCGCACATCAGCGTCATCCATCCGCCGAGCGAAGTTCCGACGATAACTTCAGGATGCTCTCGCGCTATAATTTCGTTAATGAGTGCAAGTGACTTTTCGGGGTCGGCGTCAACTTCAGGAGCAATCACGCGGTATCGCCCCTCGAAATGCTCCTGCAGTTCTCTGCGTTTCGACCCGTTGGCTCCCGAGCGGAAACCATGTATGTACATCATTACCGGTAGATTAAACTCCCTCAATGCAGCTTCGTGTTTCTTGACAAGACGCGTATAGCCTCGTTCGCGGCCTCTGTTAAGATTATGCTGAAGGTCATTGAGTTTAACGGCGATTGCGAGTTGATTACCGGAGCAGGCAATGCGTCTGACATATCTGAGATAGTCAGTGCCCTCCTCATGTGTCAGGAGGCGCAGTGCATCGACAATATGTGTCGGTACGCCCAACATGAGCAGGTCATCGAACGTGTAATCGGTATCTTCTACAACATCGTGGAGAAAACCGGCACATTGCTCATCAGTATTTTTACCCATCAGTCCGACTGTGAGCGGATGGAGGATTACGGGATTACCGTCCAGATCCTTCTGTCCACAATGCGCCTCCGTGGCAATTTTCAGGCAAAGGTCTATCATGATTATTCAAAATCGGATTTATAGACAAATATTATCTCTAATTTGGCTGTACCCTCATCATTATTGTAGATCACCGGCTGGACCACAGCAACACATGGATAAGAGGAAGGAGTGTGATCTTCACATGTAGACAACAACCAACCGTCTTCCGCGATACTTTCGCGCCAATCATCATACTCCTTCTTATTACGGAAAGTGATCTTATCCAAATCTTCAAGTGTAATATCGCTCATATTCAGTCAAAAGTATTTTTTATTAAGATTAGAGAGTAATTCTTTTGTCAATTTGATACCGGCCGAGTCGGCAATCAGCGTGTCACAGCCGCAATAAGGGCAGATTGCCGTTACGCCATGCTCGGCA
>CAMWNL010000148.1 GCA_947175585.1 uncultured Bacteroidales bacterium
GGCATCGACGCTACGTGTCCTCGCAAGCATTATCGCATCTTCAAGTGTCACATTACGCACTTCCGAACTCCACGCGGTCAGCGCCCACACCATCGATAATAAGATTGTCATTAACTTGGATTTCATCTTAATGTAATTTACTGAAGATAATTTACTCATCGCGCAAAGCGTCGACCGGCTCAATCTGGCTCACATGCCGCGCCGGGAAGTATGTGCCGAGTATGACGCAGACGATAATAATTACGTAGACAATCGCTGACACGATTGCAAAATGCTCGGCGAAATTATTCACCCAGATATTAAGTGGCTCGATATAATAGGGATTGTTTTCATTTCCGACAGCCAAGCCATCCTTGACAGCATATTGCAGGTATATCAACTCCCCGATAATAAACGCTATAGTTGTCAGGATAACAGACTCACCGATCAGCATCTTTATTATCTGAGACTTAAGTGCTCCGTAGGAGCGTAATACTCCAAGCTCAGGGATCCTTTTACCTGTCTGGAGCCATACACAACCCACAACTCCTATAATCAGATTGATAAGAAACAAGGCGGCTATAAAGAAGAGAAGATTGCGGAGAGTGTTTTCTTCGGATTCACGTAAATGTTTGCGCTGGCTGATTATACTGTCAACATAGTAATTGCCGATCCGAAGTTCATCGGCGATAGTCTTGCCATAATCGCGTATATAGTCATCAGCGTCTACTCCGTGAGCAAGGCGCAGAGTCAGCTCAATATCTTGTCTGTCTCGATTATCGTAAGTATTCGGTACTATAGCTACAGCTCCCGACCGCGTTGTGACATGATATCTGAAATCCTTGATGATGGCCGCAACCTTGTAAAAGAGTGTATCACCATCAGGCCCGATTCCCTGAATAAATCGTTTGTCTCTAAGGCCTCGGCGATCGGGCCAGAAAGTGCGGTCGACTGATTCGGTAATAACAATGTCATTGGCTCCGATTATTCCTGAGTCCAGCTCGTCGGCTGAAGGTGATCCATCAGTTGACTCTATTCCATATAGGCTGAAGAACTTCTCTCCGGGCATAATAAACATTCCATAGATTCCTCCGACTAAAGTATCGACGGCTTCGTCTCCGATCATGTATGGATTGTTGATATTAAAATCGTCATCGATAGCTTGGGTGAGATATGAACTGATTTCGACCTTCGGCAGACCTGAAGCCTTGGTCAGAAGTCTGTCAAAAGACTCGGCCTGGATTTCAGCGCTTTGATATGCAGGATTGTATTGGTCGGCCTCTTCCGGGTATGTTTTAACAGATACGCGCACTATGCGGTCTGCGTCATATCCCAAATCCATGCTGAGATCATATAAACCTACAATCGTAGGGTCGGCGATAATCCAGGTGAGTATGGTTATGATTATCAGCTCCACGAAGAGCCATGTGTTCTGGCGGCGGCGTTGCCACAGATTTTTCAATATTATCTTTAACATGACGATTATTTTAAGGAGTTGACAATCGGGCGGCGCAGTGACAGCCATGCCGGCAATATAGCCGACAACAGGTTTAGCACCACGCAGATAACGAACGCAAATATAAACACAGCCGGCGCGAACATCATATCAGGCGTAAAACGTACGCTCATCGAGCTGTCCAGGTCCCATGGCGAGGTCTCGCCTATAGTCGCAAACACAAAGGCTGCATCAGTCGAGAGGACTATCCAGGTTATTATGAGCCCGAATATGCCGCCAATGACTGTGAGGAAAAGATTTTCCCACAGCACCTGACTGAGCAATTTATTGCTTGTCGCGCCAAATGATTTTCTGACACCTAATTCACTTGACCGCGAATCCATGCGTCCGGCAATCATGCCGCTAAGGTTCAGGGCAGGAACCAGCAATAAGGTAAGTAACACAAGGCAGTTGAAGCGTATTATTTTACCTAAGTCAAAGTCTGTTTCCGAAGGCCAGACGCCTAAGGCATCGATTGCTGCTGATTGTGGCTGATTCCAGAACTCAAGAGTCGTGCCGTCGTGAGAACTGTTATATCGGCGTGACAGTTCGCGCAAATCAGTTCTTAATCCCTCAAGATTATCACTGAGAATCAGAGTGATATAATTGCCGAAAAAATCAGAAATATAAAAATAATCTTTATAATCACTCATCACAGAGTAGGGCGCGATAGCTTGAGCGTATGAATGACGGTTGATCGCGCTGCCTTCACGGACGATTCCGCACACATCGTACTTCTTAAAATCAATAGTTATAGTGTTTCCCATAGCCGCTTCTGCCGACCCGAACATTTCTTCAGCCAGACGGTCTGTGATAACAGCTTTCTTCACTCCGCTTTCAAGATCTACATCACTGAAAGGCGCGCCGGCGAGAAATTCGTAGTCAAATATTTTAAAGAAATTAGGATCGGTCAATCGAAGTGTTATTTTTTTGTTCGGACGTCCGTCGTTGAAGCTGACCGATGCCGGTGCTGTTCTACGGTAAGCCGATACTATCTCGGCATTTGGTAATTTGCTGATATAGTCCTGGATCGAGCTTATCGCCAATCCATTCGAACAAGAGCTGCGGTCTTGACTAATTTGTCCGATTCTGATTATTGACATCCGCTGACGGTTTGTCTCGGGATAGACCGGCGCGAGTTTTACATAATAGATTATCGCGAAGATTGTAGTCGAAGCTATGGCAATCGCCGTTCCGGCAATATAAATCGTCGAGAACAGCTTATTCTGCCTAAGTAGCTGCCACGCCTGTTTGAAATGAGTTAGTATCATAAAGTCGATTTTAAAGTTTTCGAAGTTTATTCGTCGCGCAGAGCATCAACAGGCTCAATACGGCTCACATGGCGCGCAGGGAAGTACGTTCCTATTACTACACATACAATTATAAACATATAGACAATGGCCGATACAATCGTAAAGTGATATCGAAAATTGGTAACCCAATCTGAGCTTGAACCAGACTTTGAGAAGTCATTAAAATAGCTGTTCAGTCCCTCTTTTATAGCAAATTGCAAGAATATAAGATCGCCTATTATGAATCCTATAGTGGCGAGTACAATAGTTTCACACATAAGCATTTTAATAATATTTGACCGTGTCGCACCAAAAGATCTTAATATTCCCATTTCAGTTTCGCGCTTGCTTGTCTGAAGACGTACACAACCGAATACACCTAATATCATACTCAATAAGAAAAATACTGTTAGGCCCAACTGTAAATACCGCTGATAGGTAATGCCCCAACTGTTCTCATTAGCAATGATATCGGAATTTTGGTCAGTGATATTTGTTACATAATAGTTGCCGGCTCTAATGGTGCTATTGATAAGTCTCATTTGATCCTTGATATAGCTTTCGGCATTGATTCCGTTGTGAAGTCTAAGTGCTATAACAAAACTTGACGGTGGATACATACTCATCGGATCAGGTTCGTTGACAAGGATCGTAGATGGATTTTGAGAAACACTGTTTGCTCTGAAATCTTTTACGATACCAATAACATTCATATAGACAGTGTCGCCGGCAGCTGTAGTCATATAGATGAAGCGCTTGCCGTTGATACTGCGGCTGTTAGGCCAATAAAGCCGGTCAACCGTCTCAGTTATAACGCAATTGTAATTGCGCATCTCTTTTTCAATGGTTTCAATGTCGGGTGAGCCACTGCTTGCCTCGATACCATACGTGCTGAAAAACTTCTCTCCGTTGCGGAGATTTATTTTTAGATGTGAATTTATGCTAAGCGTATCTAAACCCTCAATTACGGGCTTGAATTCTGCATAACTTATAAACTGGCTGTTGATAGGAGTAGATATTCGTTCAGCCTGTTCGACTTCAGGTAGTGCTTCTGCTTTTCTCATTATGTTGGCTATCGCAGACCACTTCTCATCAATTGATTCGTATTGCGCATCGTATTTCTCTGCGTTGTTAGAATATTCGCCGACCTGAATATTTACTATACGGTCTGTGTCATATCCAAACGATTTATAACGTTCATATAGCGAAACAACGGTAGGATCAACCATCACCCAGGTTAATATTGTCACAATCACAATCTCTGCAAAAAGCCATCCGTTGCTACGGCGACGCATCCAGAAATTCTTTAGTATAATTTTAAACATGAGCAATTATTTTAATGTATTGGTGATGGTTTTATTAATGGCATGCCATGCGGGGAGGATAGCTGATACGACGTTGAGTATCAAGCAGAATATTAAAGCGCTTAGAAATACGGCTGGAGCAAATAGCATATCAGGTGTAAGACGGTGTCCTCCCGGAATTAATCTGGGTATAGAACCGCTTATGCTGGCGATCAGCCAGTCGTATGATGTATATATAATCAGCCAAGCAATAATCAATCCTAATATGCCGCCTAATATGGTTAAGAATAAATTTTCCCATAATACCTGGCTAAGCAGTTGATACCGATTGGCACCAAAGGATTTGCGTATGCCTAATTCTGACTGCCGATTATCCATACGTCCAGCTATCATGCCACTTAAGTTTAAGGCCGGAACAATCAACAGTACCAGAAGCATTAAAATGTTTTTGCGTATCATTTCTGCTACGTCATTGCCGTGATATGCACCTAATACTCGTTGAAGGTTGGACACCGGAGAGTTGGGAAATGTTAATTTGTCATTTTCATCTGTATATGCTTTTCCGGTATTGTATCTGCGTGATATTTCATCAAGTTCATTTTTTACGGCATCAAAATTGTCGCTCAATATCACAGCACTGAATTGTCCTACAAATTCAGATGAATGGTACTTCGGGTATGCTGGCGCGATAGTGTAGGGTGCAATTATTTGAGCGTGTGAATTTACATTGATCGTACTTGGTTCTTTAAACACACCGCAGATAGTATAATCATTACCTGAAAGTGTAATGTGTTTGCCTACTATACCTTTAGATGTACCAAAAATGCTTTCTGCCAATAGGTCGCTAATTGTGATTACTTGAGAAGAATTCTGAAATTCATCTTTTGAGAAAGGCTTGCCTTCGATAAAATCAAAGCTGAATATTTCGAAGAATGTCGGGTCGGTGTATCTCACTCGGCTTTTTATCGGGAGGTTTTCAATGCCAAGGTCTATCATGATGTTGTCATTGACGAAAACACCCGAAACCTTATCGACAGACTTGAGGCTATAAATTAAATTATCGAGCGCATAGATTGACAGCCCAGAAGATTTGCTGCCTTCGTGATTTATTCGCTCAATAAATCCCATGCGGCCTCGTTGGTATTCAGGGTATACGGGTGCTATGCGGATATAATATGCTATAGCGAAAATTGTAGTCGAAGCGATGGCGAGGGCTGTCCCGACGATATAAATCGTCGAGAACAGCTTGTTCTGCCTAAGCAGCTGCCACGCTTGTTTTAGATGAGTAAAAATCATGTTTTTTAGGATTGTCAAATATTAGAGGGGCAGCGTTTTATTCGACTCTACGACCGTCGAAGAAGTGAACTATGCGGTCTGTAGCGCGAGCCTGATCTTCGTTGTGAGTTACCATCACGATTGTGCGGCCGTCTTCGCGATTGAGCGAGTGGAGCAGATCCATAATTTCAGCACTCATCTTGGAGTCAAGGTTACCGCAAGGTTCGTCAG
>CAMWNL010000149.1 GCA_947175585.1 uncultured Bacteroidales bacterium
AACTGGCCCAGTATCAGTATCTCTTACCCCGTCTGACGAGAATGTGGACTCACCTCGAACGTCAGAGAGGCGGTATCGGTATGCGTGGCCCGGGTGAAACCCAGATTGAGACCGACCGTCGTATTATTCTTGATAAGATTTCTCGTTTGAAAGCCGAATTGGTCGCCATTGACAAGCAGAAGTCTATGCAGCGTAAGAATCGTGGTAAACTTACACGTGTTGCACTTGTCGGTTACACAAACGTTGGTAAGTCGACACTGATGAATCTTTTGAGCAAGAGCGATGTTTTCGCTGAAAACAAACTTTTTGCCACACTCGACACGACAGTGCGCAAAGTCATAATCGACAATCTACCCTTCTTGTTGACCGACACCGTCGGTTTTATCCGCAAGCTCCCGACTCACTTGGTTGATTCCTTTAAGTCAACTCTTGACGAGGTGCGTGATGCAGATCTTTTGGTTCATGTAGTGGATATATCTCATCCTAATTTCGAGGAGCAGATTGAAATTGTTGACAAGACGCTGCGCGAAGTGTGTGATGGCGCTGATAAACCAATGATTCTTGTCTTTAATAAGATTGATGCGTTCACTTACAAACCCAAAGACGAAGACGATTTGACTCCGCGCACACGTGAAAATGTTTCACTCGAAGAGCTCAAGTCTACATGGATGGCTAAAATGAATGACAATTGTGTGTTTATCTCAGCTAAAAACGCGATAAATATCGATGAATTGAAGCAGAAAATTTACGAGAAGGCAAAAGAAATTCATATTGCCCGTTTTCCCTATAACGACTTCCTCTACCAGAAGTATGATGATGCGGCTCCCGAATCCGTAGAATGATAGAATGAAGTAAATACTGTATTTTTTCGCCGCCCGGATCATAAGTCCGGGCGCTTGTTGTGTCGCACGATGGGGTCTATTATTTGGGCTGTATGTAATGTCGGATGATAAACGGTTGATTTCAATTGCTGCTTTCCGATAGCTAATAGAAGAGCTCTTAGCTAAATTTTTATTGTTTCCATACGTGGTAAATAAAATAATTGCTAAACTCCTTTGCGGTTATGAAAAAAACGGCTATATTTGTAAATCAAATATAACTGAGGGTTTGATGTGTCATATTGGCTCATATTCCTCTCTAATAAAACTGATTTATATAATATAGTAATAGATTTCATTCCCATGAAAAAAATCCAATTGGCGTTAGCTTCCGCTGCTCTCTTCTCAACTGCCGCTTTTGCGGCTATCCCTGAGTCTGTTGACCTGCTTGTAGTAGGAGGTGGTGCAAGTGGTGTTACAGCTGGTGTTCAAGCAGCTCGCATGGGCACAAATACACTCATTATCGAAGAACAGCCCTGGCTTGGTGGCATGCTTACCTCGGCCGGTGTGTGCTGTACCGACGGCAACTTCCGCATGCAAGGTGGCTTGTGGGGTGAATTTCTCAATAATCTCGCCGCCAAATACGGTGGCTTTGACGCTCTCCACACCGGTTGGGTGAGTATGGTGGAGTTCGAACCTAAAGTTGGCGAAAGCGTGTTTCGCGACTTTACCGCAGCCGAGAAGAATCTTCAGGTTGAAACCGATGTGATCCTTGTTTCAATTGGTCGTGACGGAGGTCGCTGGATAGCTACAGTTAAAGATGCTGACGGCAAACTCCACAATATCGAGTCTCGCTTGGTGATTGACGCAACCGAACTTGGCGATGTGGCAAAGATGGCAGGCGTAAAGTATGATATCGGCATGGAATCAAGATCTGTGACCAAAGAGGATATCGCGCCCGAGCATGCCAACGGCATAATTCAGGATCTTACCTGGGTCGCAGTCCTTAAGGATTACGGCGAGGGAGCGGATATGACCATCCCCAAGCCTGACAATTATAATCGCGAAGACTATGTCTGCAGCACTTTTAACCCCTTGTGTACTGATCCCAAGGAACCTGAACGTATGAGAGTGCCCGAAGTAATGATTACTTATGGCAAACTTCCCAATAATAAGTATATGATCAACTGGCCGATCTCCGGCAATGACTATTATACTAATGTGATCGAGCTTGATCGTGAACAGCGTGAAGCCGAGTTTGCCAAGGCTCGCGAATTTGCCCTCGGTTTCGTCTATTTCCTCCAGACTGAACTGGGATTTAAGAACCTCGGCCTTGCCGACGATGAATTCCCGACCGACCATCAGCTTGCGCTGATCCCTTATCACCGTGAAAGCCGCCGCATACATGGTCTTGTACGCTTCGATTTGAACGATATGGATAAGCCCTACGACCAGGAGCAGGCTCTTTACCGTACTGGCATCGCGGTTGGTGACTATCCTGTTGATCACCATCACAAACGCTATACAGGTGCCGACTCTCTCCCCGATCTCCACTTCCATCCTGTGCCCTCTTTCTCACTGCCGTTAGGAACCCTGATACCTCAGAATGTCGATGATCTCATCGTTGCTGAAAAGTCTATCTCAGTTTCAAATATTGTCAATGGAGCTACTCGTCTTCAGCCCGTGGTGCTTCAGATCGGTCAGGCCGCCGGTGCTCTTGCCTCGCTTGCTCTTGCTGACGGTAAGGAGGTTCGCGATGTGCCTGTTCGCGATGTTCAGCGTGTGATACTTGACGCTAATGGTTATATCCTGCCTTATCTTGATGTTGAAGTCGGTACTCCGATGTTCAAACCCCTTCAGCGTATCGGCGCTACCGGTATCCTTCATGGCACAGGATTCAATGTCGATTGGACCAACCAGACCTGGCTTTACATTGAAAAACCTCTTGTGGTTCAGGATTTGAATCGTTTGTATGAGTTCTATTCAATGGTCTCTCCTTATGAAGGAACTGATTTGAATCGCGAAGTCGCAGTCGGCGAAGCTATGGATGTGATTAAATCTATTGCCGAAACCCAGAACAAGGATGTTAAAGGCTTTAATAAGACCGTTGATTCAGTTTGGAAGAAATACGCTCTTGGCAAACTTAACCGCAAGCATAATATGAACCGTGGTCAGTTTGCAGTGCTTGTTGATGAGGTGTTAAATCCTTTTGATGCTCGAGAGGTTTCGATTACAGGCGAATTTATTAATTGATCAAAAAAACTATCATACCTTAATATATTATGACAAATCGTAGAGATTTTCTCAAAACAGTGGCTGCAGGTACTGCTGCGGCTGTTGCAGCTCCGAGTCTGCTCTCTTCTTGCCAGAAGGCTGATGCTCAGGTAATCCAGACTCGTAATAATCCTTCGTTGACTGCTACTGATCTTACCGGTGAGCATGCCGAACTCCTCATCAAGGAGAAGGGCCTGCCGATCACCGGCACCTTCCTCGATGAAATTTCTCATGACATACCTCACCAGAACTGGGGTGAAGAGGAGTGGGATAAAGATTTCCAGAACATGAAAGCTTTCGGCATCGACACTGTCATCACCTGTCGTTGCGGCTATCGTAAATTTGTAACATATCCTTCAGAATATCTTCTCGGCAAAGGTTGCTATATGCCGTCAGTTGACTTGCTTGATATGTTCCTTCGTTTGGCCGATAAATATGGCATGAAATACTATCATGGTCTCTACGACTCAGGCAAGTACTGGGATACCGGCGATATGACATGGGAAGTAGAAGATAATAAATATGTCATTGACGAAGTCTGGGAGAAATACGGCTCTAAGCATCCTTCATTCCAGGGATGGTATATAACGGGCGAAATCAGCCGTGCCACAAAGGGTGCGATTGACTCCTTCATCACCATGGCTAAGCAGTGTAAAGACGTATCCGGTGGTATGTTGACCTTTATAGCTCCATGGATCGACGGCAAGAAAGCAGTTGCTGCGGCTGGTGCAGCTCTTACAAAAGAGCAAGGTGTTTCGGTTGAACAGCATGAAAAAGAGTGGAACGAAATTTTCGATGGTATCCACGACGTCGTTGATGCTTGTGCTTTCCAGGATGGCCATATCGACTACGACGAACTCGATGCGTTCTTCTCGGTCAACAAGAAACTTGCTGATAAATATGGCATGGAATGCTGGACCAACGCCGAGTCATTTGACCGCGATATGCCTATCAAGTTCTTCCCCATCAAGTTCGACAAACTTCGCATGAAACTTGAAGCTGCTAAGCGTCAGAACTACACCAAGGCGCTTACATTTGAATTCAGCCACTTCCTCAGCCCCCAGTCGGCTTATCTTCAGGCCGGTCATCTCAATGATCGTTACTGCGAGTATTTCGGCATCGAACGTCCTAAGTTCGTGTGATAATCTCGAAACTCTATGCAATCTTAATTCGTTAATTGAAAAATAAAAATATAAGATATGAATAATCGTCGCGATTTTCTAAAAAAAATGATGGCCGGCACTGCGGCTGCTATTGCTGCTCCTTCTTTGTTGGCGGCAGACTCTAAGTCTGATGTACCCTTGACCGGAGATCAGGCCGAACTTCTTATCAAAGAGAGTGGTCTTCCTATCACTGGTGCGTTCCTTGATGAAATCTCTCACGACATACCTCACCAGAACTGGGGTCTCGCAGAGTGGGATCAGGATTTCCGGAATATGAAAGCTATCGGCATTGATACTGTCATCATGATTCGTTCTGGATATCGTAAATTTATCACTTATCCCTCGGAGTATCTTCTTGGCAAAGGATGCTACATGCCCTCGGTTGATCTTCTCGACATGTTCCTCACTCTTGCCGACAAGTACGACATGAAGTTTTACTTCGGTCTCTACGACTCTGGCAAATACTGGGACACCGGTGATATGAGCTGGGAAGTCGAGGACAATAAATATGTCATCGATGAAGTTTGGGAAAAGTATGGTTCTAAACATCCTTCTTTCCAGGGCTGGTACGTCAGTGGTGAAATCAGCCGTGCAACTAAGGGTGCGATTGATTCGTTCCACACTATGGCTAAGCAGTGTAAAGATGTGTCAGGCGGTCTCCCTACATTTATTTCTCCATGGATCGACGGTAAGAAAGCTGTTGCTGCAGCCGGTAGCTCTCTTTCTAAAGAAGAAGGCGTCTCTGTCGAGGCTCACGAACGCGAATGGAATGAAATTTTCGATGGTATCCATGACGTGGTTGATGCTTGTGCTTTCCAGGATGGCCACATTGACTATGACGAGCTCGATGCATTCTTCACCGTTAACAAGAAGCTTGCTGATAAATATGGCATGCAGTGCTGGACCAACGCTGAGTCGTTTGACCGCGATATGCCGATCAAGTTCCTCCCCATCAAGTTTGACAAACTCCGCATGAAACTTGAGGCCGCTAAGCGTGCCGGCTACGATAAGGCTATCACATTCGAGTTTAGCCACTTCATGAGCCCGCAGTCTGCTTATCTTCAGGCCGGTCACCTCTATGACCGCTACTGCGAATACTTTGGTATCGACCCTAATCTTGCATAATGCTGTCGGAGACAGACAAAATAACAGCGGCGGAAATTTCAGAATTTCCGCCGCTGTTATTTTCTTTATACGTGAGTTAATCCGCGATAATAAGTTCTATGCCTCTTTCTTCCAGGCGCTCTCTCATAGCCACAGGCACTCCGCTGTCAGTAATTATAAGGTCGACTTCTCCTATGTCGGCGATCTTACTG
>CAMWNL010000150.1 GCA_947175585.1 uncultured Bacteroidales bacterium
ACAATTAGCTTATATCAAGCTGAGAAGATATTTTGTCGCGTTATTTTTTCAGCAGGTCGGTGATTTTGTCGGTAGTGGCATCCTTGATGTCGCCGGCTTTTTCAGAAACGGCGTTCTTTACGTCGCTTGCCTTCTCAGAAACGGCATTCTTGACATCGCTTGCTTTATCTGTTACAGCATTTTTGACGTCTTCAGCCTTGTCAGATACGGCAGACTTCACATCATCAACCTTATCGCTGACAGCGTCTTTGACGTCATTATATTTATCAGCGGCAGCGTCCTTGACATTTTCAGCGGCAGAAGAGATGCTGTCACCTGCCACAGACACGGCTTCTTTAGCCTTGTCGAGAGCGTTTTCGCCTGCAGAGGGCACTTTGTCGACCAGTGACTTGACTGTCTCAAATGCGCCGGCGAGTTTGGGAGCCTTCTGCTGTACGACAGGTTCGATCTCATCAAGATACTTCTTGGCTTCGTCAATCTTGCCGTCATTGACGAGTTTCTGGACATAGGCCTTGGCCTCGTTGACATAGGCCTGAATACTATCGGGGTTGGTGCAGTTTTCAATCTTGGTCTTGAAATCCGAGGCGTCACCGACACCTGTTGCTGATCCGCCGCCTGAGCATGATCCGAGAGCGAGAGCTGCGACAATCGCTGCTGAAAGAATAATCTTTTTCATAAACAATCGTAGTTAAAACTTTAAATAAATGATTTTTGCTTATGATATAATGCGTCTGACTGCTAAATTGTTCAGGCTAATCAGTAAAACGTCGCGAAGCTCATGGCCCGACTGCCCGACTTATCCGAGCAACACGTCAAGCACCATCATCAGCAGAAAGCCGATCGCGAAACCGATAGTGCCCATATTAGAGTGGCGGCCTTCCTGAGTCTCGGGGATGAGTTCCTCGACTACGACATACATCATCGCTCCCGCCGCAAACGACAGCAGATAGGGCAGCACAGGCAGTATCACCGAGGCGAGCAGTATCGTGATTACAGCGCCTATAGGCTCCACGACACCGCTGAGAGTCCCCATCAGAAATGACTTACCGCGCGAGTTGCCTGCGCTCCGCAGCGGCATCGACACGATAGCTCCTTCGGGAAAATTCTGAATCGCTATGCCTATGGCCAGAGCGATTGCCCCGGCCATGGAGATATATGAATTGTGTTCCATCGCTCCGGCGAGCGCCACACCGACGGCCATGCCCTCCGGCAGGTTGTGGAGGGTGATCGCAAAGACGAGTTTGGTTGTCTTGGAGAGGTGGGTTTTAGGTCCTTCGCTCTGATTGCTGTCGATATGCTGGTGAGGGATGATGTTGTCAAGAAAAAGGAGAAACAGTATTCCGAACAGGAAGCCTGTGATTGCCGGAACGATGCTCATGAATCCTTCTTTGCCTGTCATCTCGATTGACGGTATCAGCAGTGACCACACCGAAGCCGCCACCATCACTCCGGCCGCGAAGCCCGTCAGGGTCTTCTGCAGAAGCGATGGTATGCTTTTCTTCATCAGAAACACACATGCCGCGCCGAGAGTGGTTCCGGCAAACGGCAACAATAATCCTAATATCAGTCCGTTCATGTGAATCTAACATCGGAAAGCGGATATTGGTTCTAAAACCCCGTTACCCACCTTCGGTTTGCCGATGCAAATCTAAGGTAGGGAACGGGGTTTAAGACAAAAGAGACCGCCCCATCGTGAGATAGGTCGGTCTCGTTATCACAGGTGTCTTTGGTAACTTCTTATTCGACTTCGATGACCTCTACTTCATAGACTATCATTTCGTTGGGGCCTACGTTGCGCGAGGGGATGCCGTTCACGCCATAAGCGATTTCGCCGGGGACATAGAACACGGCTTTACCTCCGTCAGACAACATCTTCAGACCCTCGGCAAAACCGGGAGTGACGTTGTTGATGTAGGTTGTGCGGCCGTTGTCGTTGGTCTTCACGATTTCGGTGCCGTCGATTTTCTTCTCGACGTATTTCAGTTTGAGGCGTGATGAGCCTTCGACGGGCTTGCCGTCGCCCTTAGCGTCAATTCTGTAGGCGAGTCCGCTCGCGGTCTGCTTAATGGCCGGGTCGGCGGCTACGGTAGCGGCGATATATTTCTCACCGGCCTCGACGTTGGCCTTGGCCTCGGGAGAAGCGGCGATGCGGGCTTCTTCGCGAGCTTTGTTTTCAGCCTGCACCTTCTGGATCATGCCCTGATAGACGGCATAAGACTGCTGGGCGTCGTCCTGATTGATCGAGTCGCTGAGAAATGCCCGTTTGAAGTTGTTGAGCATCACCGAGCGGTCGACCTTGATGCCGAGGTCTTCGAGCTGCTTCATTTCATTGAGCATCTGGAGACCGAACTGTATGCCGATCTGAGTGCCGCGGTTGTCGTCAGCGCCAAACACTGTCTGGATGCCTTTGATGATATCTTCTTTAGAGACAGAGCCTTCCCGTTGCATCATCGGGTAGTTGCTCAGCACGGCCTGGCCGATATATGTGCCCTGAGCCATCGAGATGGAGTCGACGGTGGCTTTGCTGACTGCTGCGTCTGCGTCGCAGGCGTCAGTCGAGCATACGCCCTTGCCGCAGCAAGATGACAGCGAGGCGAGAGCGAGCGAAGCCGCGCAAGCGACTGTAAATAATTTATTCATTGCTTTTGTAGTTTTTGATAATACTTGTAATAAGGTTATTGATAGGTCGGTTTCGGCACCACCTGGAGCATGTCGACCGTAAAGTCGAGAGCGGCGTTGGGCGGTATGTCGCCGGGGACACCTCGCTCGCCGTAGCCGAGTGAGGCAGGGATGACGATGCGGTAGCGGCCGCCGGGTCTCATCATCTTAAGACCTTCGCTGAAGCCCGGCACGACGCGGTCTACGTCAAAAGTGACCGGAGATGACGAGCGGTCAAACTCCGAGCCGTCAGACAAAGCGCCGACATAGTTGACCACCACATCGTCGCCTGACACCGGGGTGACACCTTCACCCTCGACGATCACCTGAAAGACCAGGCCCGTCGGAGTGACTGTCGCGCCTTCTTCGGCAGCGGCCTTGTCGATAAAGGCCTGTTGGGCTTCTTTAGAAAAGACGCTGTCGACATAGTGACGCTGCAGGCTGACGACCGCGTCGTCGATGATGGCATAGGCGCGTTCGTAGCTGTAAGCCGGCTGAGCACCGTCGATGATGTCGGCGAGCATCTGCTTGAGCTGAGCGCGGTCGAGCTTGACGCCGAGACCCTCGATGTTGTCGATCGAGCCTTTGAGCGCAGTGCCGAGCACGGTTGCGGCTGCAGCGGTGACGCTGTCGGCAGTTTGCGCCACGGAAGCAGTCTGCGCGCCGGCGGTCATCACTGATGCCGCCAGCCCACAGGCTGCTATTACTATGTGTTTAGCGAATTTCATCATAAATCTTATTTTGCGATCTCAAGCAGGGTGACGTCGAAAATCAGAGTCTGGTTAGGACCGATTACGCCGCCTGCACCCTGAGGACCGTAGGCGAGAGCCGACGGGATAAAGAGACGCCAGGTAGAGCCGACGGTCATCAGCTGCAGGGCCTCAACCCATCCGGGGATTACCTGTGTGACGCCAAATGTCGCCGGCACGCCGCGCTCCTCGCTTGAGTCAAACACTGTGCCGTCGATTAGCTTGCCGGTGTAGTGGACTACGACCTTGTCATCGGCTGTAGGCTTGGCGCCGTCGCCTTCTTTGAGCACTTCATACTGCAGGCCGCTCGGAGTGGTCTGCACTTCGGCGCGCTTGCCGTTTTCGGCGAGGAATTCGTTGCCTGCCTTCTCGTTCACCTCAGCCATAGCGGCTGCCGCTTTCTGCTGCTTGGCCTCAAGCTCGGTGAAAAACTTCTGTATCTCGGCTTTTGCCTCGTCATAGCTCATTTTGGGCTGGCTGCCGTAGAACACGGCTGCGACACCGTCGGCAAAATCCTGCACATTGATTTTTTCGATACCCGATGCGCGGAAGTTATTGCCCATGCTCAGACCGAGAGCATAGCTTAAACTGTCAAATTGATTGTTATTTTCCATAATGCTTATGTTGTTATGTATTCTTTTGTTATCATTAGAATAACAAAAACCGAGCCAAAAAGTTAATATGACTCCGAGGGGTTGGGGAAGTCGCCTGTCTTGACGTCGTCGATATAATGAGATACGGCCGAATTTATAACCGTCGACAGGTCAGCATAACGGCGCAGGAACTTGGGCGAGAAGCCTTTGTTGATGCCCAGCATGTCGTGCATCACCAATACCTGCCCGTCGGTGCCGTTGCCGGCTCCGATGCCGATAGTCGGTATAGAGATGGCTTCTGACACACGCTTTGCCAGCGCGGCAGGGATTTTTTCAAGCACCAGCGCGAAGCATCCTATTTCCTCAAGCATCTTGGCGTCGGCGATCAGTTTTTCAGCCTCCTCATCTTCTTTGGCGCGGACGGCGTATGTTCCGAATTTATTTATTGACTGTGGGGTAAGTCCGAGATGACCCATCACGGGGATGCCGGCTGACAGGATGCGTTCGATCGACTCACGTATTTCAGCGCCGCCCTCCATCTTCACGGCTTCGGCGTGGCTCTCTTTCATGATGCGGACTGCTGATGTAAGAGCCTCTATAGGGTTGCCCTGATATGTTCCGAAAGGCATGTCGCACACCACCAATGCGCGCTGTGTGCCTTTGACCACACTTTTAGCGTGGTAGATCATCTGGTCGAGAGTCATAGGGAGTGTGGTCGTGTTGCCGGCCATGACGTTTGAGGCCGAGTCGCCGACGAGGATAACGTCCATTCCGGCCTCGTCGATAAGCTTTGCCATGGAGTAGTCATAGGCTGTGAGCATGGCGATTTTCTCGCCGCGACGCTTCATCTCAATAAGACGCATGGTTGTCACCTTGCGGTCTTTATCTACAGTGTTTGTTGACATAACTTCTTATTTAATAGTCAAGAGTTAAATTTTCGCGGCAAAGTTAAATAATAAAAACCGAAGTACGAGCTATATTTGCGATTTTTTAGCCGCCGGGCACAAATTGGCATCGCGTTTCCTATCCCACAAGTTGCAGATAGACAGGTGAAATTTTGTTTTTGTGTCTTTATGTCTGATATTTGGAGGAATTGAGGTTATATTTTTTTGACAAAAAGACAAAAAGACAGATGGATGGGGTTGATATTTTTGTTTTTATGTCTTTATGTCTGACGTTCGAAGGTTTGTGGCTACATTTTTTTTGACAAAAAGACAGATTGTTGGGATTGATAATTTTGTTTTTATGTCTTTATGTCTGATATTTTGGCAAGCGGTGCTATATTTTTTGACAAAAAGACAAAAAGACAGATTGTTGGGGTTGATAATTTTGTTTTTATGTCTGATGTTGGGAGGCTTGCGACCTATGGCCGCAGTGCGGCTAAAGAGTGATAGCCACATGCAAGCGCCGCATCGCGGTGCGCAGCTTGTGGTAACCGCATCCCATCCTCCACATTGGCCGCATAGCGGTCAAATATCTGCGCCATTGCTACCAGACCATTCAGCGTAAAATTACCCTTTAATACGTTGATTAACAATGTAGGGACGTACCCCGGT
>CAMWNL010000151.1 GCA_947175585.1 uncultured Bacteroidales bacterium
CCCCTACTGTTGGAGCGCATTAAAAACCAATAACCTCATTATTATTTTACAAGCATATGGTGACCTGTCATTTTTAATCCTTGAGGCAGGCAAGAGGCACTACATGAACTCCATCAGGTCTGCTATATGCTATCGGACCAGCTGTAATAACCATCAATAAATCCGGCTCACGGAGACGTATCTGCTTTTCGCGCTCATTATATTCCTTTACAAGTTTCTTTATCTCCAAAAGATGTTGTGCGCCTTTTTCTATCTCATCACTGCCGAGTTTGAATTCAATGAGAGCGTATCTTCCGTCAGAGAGGTGTAACACTCCGTCTGCCTCAAGGTCATATCTGTCATGATAATACGACATCTTACCTCCCAACGATTGTGAATATGCTCTCAGATCGCGCATACACATACATTCAAAAATAAATCCAAATGTTTTCAAGTCTATTTCCAATTGCTCCGGAGATAACCCCAGAATTGCTATGGGTATAGAGGGATCGACAAATCCTCTCTTCTTTCCGCGCCGAATTGATGTGGCAGACCTAACCGCAGGAGACCATGCGTCGATATCCTGAATTACGAAAAGACGAGTCAGAGCCTTCACATATTCATCAAATGTGTTTTGCGTGCAAGTCTCCATAATAGCAGCAACATCTTTTATCATTGATGATTTTTTTGCCAATGTTGAGATATTACGCGCATATGACCGCAATATCGCTTCTGCAATGGCGGGATCACGCCTGACACCATCAACTCTTGATATGTCTTCTTCCAATACACCTTCAAGATATACCCGTGCCACGCTCAGTTGAGCAGTTCGGTCATCAGATCTAAGTGATGCAGGCCAGCCTCCTCTGCACGCCGAATATATTATGTCATTTACCGTCATTGAGGAAACTTCACCTCCCAATTGATATTCTTTATCATCAAACAATTGTTTAAGTGAAACCTCGCCACTTGATTCTTTGGACTCATAGAGGCTCATAGGCTGCATCTTAATTCTTGCAATTCTACCGGTTCCACTATGATGAATCTTATCGTTATCCACGGAATTACTGCCGGTTAAAATGAATTGACCATTCTCCTGCCTATCATCAACTGCAACGCGCACAGCATCCCATAGCACAGGAGCATCCTGCCATTCATCAATAAGTTTTGGAGTCTTACCTTTAAGTAGATTTGACGGACGTGTTTGTGCCGTTGTCAAATAAGCCTCACGCATATCCGGGTCTTGTAATCGGATAACACTATTAGCCTGCTGCAAGGCGGTTGTTGTCTTGCCACACCATTTGGGGCCTTCGATAAGAACGGCGCCGAAAGCACTTAATCTGTCTTTTAGGAGTTTATCTGTTGTTCTGGGATAGTATTCCATATTCAAAATTTTGCACAAAGATAGCGAATAATTCTTACCGCTCCAAGACGCTGAATAAATTTGTGGCATTTTGCTGAACATTTTTGGGGCAGTTTAGTGAATATTTTTGTGGCTATTTGCTGAATAAAATTGTGAAGAACTTGTAAAATCCTTGTACCAGCCTCAAAAAAACACAGCAAAAGTGAAGGCCATGTGGGTTGCGTATCCTTATCCCAGATATTAATTTCCGGGCGGAGACGAAAAACGGAAAGAGTGGTTAGATGCAAATATCAAAGTGCCTGATGGTTATCTGTCAGCCTTACCCTAAGGAGAAGTGAGGAGAATGCCGTAGCACTTCTTATTGGAAACATTGGTGACAATTAATAAAAAACAAAGTGCTTTAAGTCGAACATTTTTTCAAGTTAAAACGTTATCTTTGTCAGAGTTTTTTAGGCCTTATTGTCTAATCAATTTCGAAAGTATAATATTCATCACCATTTACCGACCTAATGAAACAAAAATCTCTGTCAGCGAAACCGGTCGCTCCTGTAATCAGCTTTTTCAAACGTAAAAGTGTATGGATCTCGGCCATTTGTATTATAATCGTTGCGATTGTCGCTGTCAAAATTTTTAACCGGCCGAAGCCAGAGCCGGTTCAACTCCCGATTGTCGAAGTCGAACCCGTCCGAGTCGATGATATCAACATCTATGGAGAATACGTCGGCCGTATTCGTGCCCAGCAGTTCGTCGAAATCCGCGCCCGAGTGGAAGGCTATCTCGAATCGATGCTTTTTGCCGAAGGTACCTATATTAATAAGGGTCAGACTCTGTTTATCATCGACCCACGCGTCTACCGCGCTAACGCCGAAAAAGCCAAAGCTCAACTCAACAAGGCCCGCGCCGTAGCTCAGAAAGCCGAACGTGACCTCGAACGCATCCGTCCGCTCTACGCTCAGAACGCCGCATCTCAGCTTGACTTCGACAACGCCAAGGCAGCCTACGAGACAGCCACAGCCGACGTAATCGTTGCCGAAGCCGAACTCACTCAGGCCGAACTCACACTCGGCTATACAGCCGTCGAATCTCCCATCTCAGGATACATCTCGGAGCGCAGCGCCGACATCGGCACACTTGTCGGCCCCGGCGGAAAATCTCTGCTCGCCACTGTTGTAAAGAGCGACACCGTCCGAGTCGACTTCTCCATGACGTCTCTCGATTATCTTAAAAGTAAATCGCGCAATGTCAATTTCGGACAGAATGACAGCACACGCAACTGGGATCCCTATGTGACAGTTACTCTCGCTGACGGATCAGCTTATCCATACCGCGGTCTTGTAGATTTCGCCGACCCTCAGGTCGACCCAAAGACCGGAACATTCTCTGTGCGCGCCGAGATGCCTAACCCTGACCGCGCACTGTTACCCGGACAGTTCACAAAAGTCAAACTACTGATGGATATTCGCGAAGACGCCATCGCCGTGCCGGCCAAGGCTCTCGAAATTGAAAAAGGCGGTGCCTATATCTATGTTGTCCGACCCGACAGCGTAGTCGAGCGCCGTTTTGTCGAGACAGGCCCCGAACTCGACAATATCATCGTTGTCGAGCGCGGTCTCGCTCCGGGTGAGAATATCGTCACCGAGGGTTTCCATAAGCTCAAACACGGCATGAAAGTGGCTCCCACAGAAAAATCAAACAACTAAGCACTCCGAGCTGTCATGAAACGCAATTTCTTTCTTGACCACCCGGTCTTTTCAATCGTACTGTCGATAGTCATCGTCATCATAGGCGGCATCGGGCTCTTCATGCTTCCGGTCGACCAATATCCCCAGATCGTGCCGCCGGTCGTGAAAATCACCGCGAGCTATCCCGGCGCCGATGCAATGACCGTGACTCAGGCCGTCGCTACTCCTATCGAACAGGAGCTCAACGGCACTCCCGGCATGATCTATATGTCATCGTCGAGTTCCAACGCCGGAGGCTTCAACGCGCTTGTAACATTTGATATCTCCACTGACCCTGAACTCGCCGCCGTCGACATCCAGAACCGCATCAAAAAAGCCGAGAGCCGACTCCCGGCAGAGGTTGTCCAGAACGGTATTTCTGTCGAAAAAGAGACAGCCACAAAGCTGATGACCATAACCATCCTCTCTGACGACCCCAAATTTGATGAAATTTATCTCAGTAACTACGCCACTCTCTATGTAGTCGACCTGCTCCGCCGCATCCCCGGTGTAGGCAGCATCAGCAACGTCGGTAGCCGCTATTATGCGATGCAGCTTTGGGTCGAGCCTGACAAACTCGCCGACATGGGTCTGACGGTCAAAGACGTGCAGAACGCTCTCAAAGACCAGAACCGCGAGTCAGCCGCCGGCACACTCGGTCAGGCGCCTATCGACGGTATTGACCGCACAGTCCCTATCGTGGCGCGCGGCCGTCTGTCGTCAGTAGCCGAATTTGAAAACATCGTGCTCCGTGCAAATGACGACGGCTCAATCATCCGCCTCAAAGACGTGGCGCGCGTTTCGCTCGAAGCCTCATCTTATTCGACCGAGAGCGGCATCAACGGCGGAAATGCAGCCGTGCTTAATATCACCATGCTGCCCGGCGCCAACGCCATCGATGTCGCCGAGAGAGTAAAGACCGCTATGGACGAAATCAGCCGGTCGTTTCCCGAGGGCATATCTTATGAGATACCGTTCGACATGACGACTTATATCTCCGAATCAATCCATCATGTCTACCGCACATTCTTCGAGGCCCTGATACTCGTGATTCTCGTCGTGTTCCTGTCACTCCAGAACTGGCGCGCAACCTTAATCCCGATTATCGCCGTGCCCATCTCGCTTATCGGCACATTCGGTGTGATGCTGGTCTTCGGCTTCTCTCTCAACATGCTGACGCTCCTCGGCCTCATCCTTGCAATCGGCATCGTCGTCGACGACGCGATAGTCGTGGTCGAAAACGTCGACCGCATCATGGAGAAAGAGCGTGTCGAGCCACAGGAAGCTACCCGTCTGGCCATGTCAAACCTCGGGTCGGCTCTGATCGCGATGTCACTTGTTCTCTGCGCCGTGTTTGTGCCTGTGAGCTTCCTGCCCGGCATCACCGGACAGCTCTACCGCCAGTTCACCATCACCATAGCCGTGTCTGTGATTATCTCGACTATCGTCGCGCTGACACTGTCGCCGGTAATGTGCGCCATGCTGCTGAAGCCCGAGCACGGAAAACGCAAGCCTAAATTTTTCCGCCTCATAAACATGTGGCTCAACAAGGGCAACAGGTTTTACTGCGGCCGTATCACGGCTGCGCTTGCCAAACCCAAACGCATGTATCTCGCCTTCGGTCTGGCGTTGGTGGCTATCTGGGCGATGAACCGCCTGATGCCACAAAGCTTCATGTCGCCCGAAGATCAGGGTTACTTCACCGTCGAACTCGAATTGCCCGAGGGCGCTACAATCGAGCGCACCCGTGAGGTGACCGACCGCGCTCTCGCCTATCTCAACGCTGACCCCGATATAGAGCATGTGCTCAACGTCACCGGTTCATCGCCGCGCGTTGGCACCAACCAGAGTCGAAGCACTCTGACCGTGATACTCAAACCCTGGGAAGAACGCTCCACAACAGACATCAACGCGATACGCGAACGTGTGCGCCGCGACCTCAGCGTATATCCCGAAAGCAAAGTCTATATATTCTCTCCCCCGATTATCCCCGGTCTCGGCACATCGGGCGGATTTGAAATGGTGCTCGAAGCTCGCGGCGAGACAACCTACGCCAATCTTCAGGACGCTGTCGACACTCTTATGAGCTATGCAACCGAGCGTCCCGAGTTTTCAGATCTCTCGACATCGATGCAGGCTGACATACCTCAGCTGTATTTTGATGTCGACCGCGACAAGGCTCAGATGCAGGGTGTCCCTATGAGCGATATCTTCTCTACGATGAAGGCTTTCACCGGATCGGTCTACATCAATGACTTCAATATGTTTAACCGCATCTACCGCGTCTACCTGCAGGCCGAGGCTCCCTATCGAGCCAATCGCGAAGACCTCAACCTCTTCTTCGTCAAGGGGTCGTCGGGCGCTATGATTCCGGTTACGTCGCTCGGCACGACACACTACACCACCGGTCCCGGCACGATCAAGCGCTTCAACATGTTTAATTCAGCCACCATCTCAGGCGAGGCGGCCCACGGCTACAGCAC
>CAMWNL010000152.1 GCA_947175585.1 uncultured Bacteroidales bacterium
AGTTTACCCTGACTAAAGGATGCGGAGATCAGGGTGACGGCCCTTTGCTCACAGACCTAAATACAATAAAGACCGCATTTTATAAAGACACAGATTGGTATTCACGCCTGACGATTGGCATTAGCTATGAGTTCGGACAACGGTGTGAAGCGTGTCATTACGTTGATTAAGACTTTAAGATGATAGAGAAAAACGACATATCGATCAACCAAATAAGCAACTTGCCGAGCCATGTTGCGATTATCATGGATGGAAATGGCCGTTGGGCACAGGCTCGTGGCCTCGACCGCTCTGAAGGTCATGCCGAAGGCGTTAAGACCGTGCGCCGTATTACTGAGGCTGCGTCACGCGCCGGAATAGACTATCTTACACTTTATACATTCTCAACCGAGAACTGGAATAGGCCCAAAGCTGAAGTCGACGCGCTTATGCATCTTATTGTGATTGCGATAGAACGCGAAACTCCGGATCTGATAAAGAATAATGTCAGACTGACTATGATAGGCGATTCCTCACGCATGCCCGAAGAAGCCCGAAAGAGACTTGAAAAATGTATTGAAGATACCTCTCACGGTACAGGACTTACGCTCGTGTTGGCCATCAGCTATTCTTCAAGATGGGAGATAGTTGAAGCAAGTCGTCGTATTGCAGAGAAGGTTGCAAATGGCGAAATGAGCGCTGATGAAATAGATGACCGGACTGTCAGTGAGCACTTATCCACCGCAGGTATGCCGGATCCTGATTTGCTGATACGCACCGGGGGAGACCTGCGTATCAGTAATTTCCTGCTTTGGCAGATTGCATATTCTGAAATATATATCACTCCGACCTATTGGCCGGACTTCTCTGAGGCTGACTTTAAGGATGCAATAGAATCATACGCCGGCCGTCAGCGCCGTTTTGGACTTACCGGCGAGCAGATTAAGTAAATTTTCAATTAACGATAAACCCGACATTTCACATATAAAGGAAATCATGCGATATAGACTGACCATAATCACAGCACTGCTGATGTTTGCGAGTACGTTTGCTGAAACGTGGGCGCAGGCGTCCAATGACACCATTTATAATCCGTCGGTAATCTACGGTAACATGCCGAAAGTCTATGAGATAGCCGGTATAACAGTGGAAGGTGCCCCTAATTATGAAGATAACATCATATTGGGATATGCCGGCCTGAAAGTAGGAGACCGATTGGCTATACCGGGAGACGAAGTGACTAATGTTGTCAAGCGTCTGATGCGTCAGGGTCTCTTTGCTCAGGCTCAGTTTGTTGTGGACAAGATCTCAGGAGATCAGGCTTGGGTGACAATTAAACTGCGCACACAGCCCCGTATTTCTAAAGTCAATTATAATGGCATGAAAAAAGGCGAGCGTGATGATATTCAGGAGCGCCTGCAATTAATGAAGGGTAACCAGATAACCCAGAACATTATCAACCGAGCAGAAGCAATCGTTAAAAAATATTACGAAGGAAAAGGCTTCGGTAACGCTCAGGTTAATATTGTGCTTCATGAAGACTTGTCTGCACCCAATGAGGTGATTGTGGACGTTAATGTCAATAAGCATGATAAGGTCAAAGTCCATAAAATATATATCGATGGAAATGAGGTGCTCAGCGACAATCAGTTGCAATGGGCTATGAAGAAAACCAATGAGAAAGGCAAGCTTATTAATCTTTTCCGTCAGAAGAAGTTTGTCGAAAGTGATTATCAAGATGACTTGAACCGTATACTTGCAAAATACAACGAAAAAGGATATCGTGACGCTAAAATTCTGAGTGATAGCGTCGTGCCTTTTGACGAGAAGACTGTCGATGTTTATATCAATGTAGATGAAGGACAGAAGTATTACATCAAAGATATCAATTGGGTGGGCAATACTGTCTATTCAAGTGAGATTCTTGATGCATATCTTGGCATGAAGCCGGGCGAGGTCTATAACCAGAAGTTGCTCGGCAAGCGTCTGAACGAAGATGAAGATGCGGTGGCTAACCTTTATATGAATAATGGTTATCTGTTTTATGACCTTATTCCGGTTGAGCGCGAAATTTCCGGAGATTCTATTTCTCTTGAGATGCGTATAGTTGAGGGTCCGCAGGCGAGAATTAATAATGTGGTGATTAACGGTAATGACCGACTTTACGAAAAGGTTATCCGTCGTGAATTGCGTGTAAGACCCGGAGATCTTTTCAGTAAGTCAGATCTTATCCGTTCTGTGACTGAAATCGCCCAGACCGGTCACTTCAATCCTGAAACCATTGACCCGCAGGTGCAGCCTAACGCCGAAAACGGTACGGTTGACATCGTGCTTAACCTTGAGTCTAAAGCTAATGACCAGATCGAATTCTCAATGGGTTGGGGTCAGACAGGTGTTATCGGTAAACTTGCGCTTAAATTTACCAACTTCTCTATAAAGAATCTTTTCCACCCAAGTACCTACAGAGGCATTATACCACAGGGCGAAGGACAGACATTCACTGTAAGCGCACAGACCAACGCACGCTACTATCAGGCCTACTCGCTCTCATTCCTCGATCCGTGGTTTGGCGGCAAACGTCCCAACTCGCTGTCAGTATCGGCTTACTATAGCCGTCAGACAGGTGTGAATTCGTCGTATTATAACTCAACCTGGGCCAACGCTATGAGCAATATGTATGGCTATGGTTATGGCTATCCGGGATATGCAGGTAATTACAATGACTATTATCAGAACAGCTATCAGGCCTCTTATGACCCGAACAAAGTTCTTCAGATGGTCGGTATCAATGTCGGCTTCGGCAAACGTCTGAAGTGGCCCGATGACTGGTTTACATTCACAGCTGAACTTGGCTATAACTGGTATTATCTGAAAAACTGGGATTACCTTTATTATATGAATAATGGTACATCCAATGCTCTTGTGCTTGGTCTTACATTGGCACGCCGTTCGATCGACAACCCGTTGTTTACCCGTCGAGGCAGCGATTTCTCACTCAGTCTCCAACTTACTCCGCCTGCATCGTTATTCGGCAAGAAGAACTGGAAGAAGCTCAGCGAAGAGAATACAGTTGATTCTAAGAAAGAATTATATCGCTGGATTGAGTATTGGAAGCTCAAGTTCAAAGCGCGTACTTATACCTCACTCATCAATCCTGAGACAACTCAATGGACGCCGGTGCTCATGACGCGTGCTGATGTCGGCCTCCTCGGCAGTTACAACAAATACCTTAAGTCGCCGTTTGAAACATTCTATGTCGGTGGTGACGGTATGTCGGGAAGTTACACTTATGCTCAGGAGACGATCGCACTGCGTGGTTATGACAATGGCCAGTTCACTCCGTGGGGCAGCGAAGGTTACGCTTATACAAGATTCGGCGCTGAAGTTCACTTCCCGTTGATGTTGCAGTCTTCGACTACTATCTATGCACTGACTTTTGTCGAAGGCGGTAATGCATGGACCTCAGTTAAGAAATTCAATCCTTTTAGTATCAAGAGAAGTGCCGGTGTCGGTGTCCGCATCTTCCTGCCAATGGTCGGTATGATGGGTATTGACTGGGCTTATGGTTTCGATAAAGTATTCGGAACTCGCGGAGGCAGCCACTTCCACTTCATACTTGGTCAGGAGTTCTAATAAACTTTTTTACGCTTTTCGCGTCTAATAGTTATGTATTAACTTAAATCAGTAAGAAACAATGAAGAAACTCATCCTCATGACGGCAATGGTTATTGCCGGATTCTTTGGAGCACATGCTCAGAAGTTCGCGATGGTCGACATGGAGTATATATTAAAGAATGTACCTACCTATGAAATGGCCAACGAGCAGCTTAATCAACTTTCTCAGCGTTGGCAGAAAGAGATTGAGGCTCTTGGTAAAGAGGCTCAGGATTTATATCAGAGTTATCTGGCAGATAAAGTATTTCTGACGGCTGAACAAGCGAAGAAACGCGAAGAAGAAGTTATGGCAAAAGAAAAGGAAGCGACCGAATTGCGCTATAAATACTTCGGACCTGAAGGCGAACTCTATAAGAAGCAACAAACGCTTTTGAAACCTGTACAGGATGATGTTTATAATGCGGTTAAGAAAGTTGCCGAGGAACGTGGTTATCAGGCGATATTTGACCGTGCATCGGCCAGCGATATAATTTATGCTTCGCCACGCATAGATGTCAGCAATGAAGTGCTCGCTAAATTGGGATATTCCAAATAAAATTTGTACTTTTACAGCGTGAAACCGAAAATTAAAAAATTAAGTAAAAACCATAAATAGAAAAACAATCATGTTTAAAAGAATTATCCTTGCGATAGCAGTAATCCTTCCGATGAGCGTATTTGCTCAGAAATTTGGTGTAGTAGACATCCAGCCGATATTCGAAGCTATGCCTGAGACAGCCCAGATGACAGCTCAGCTTGAAGAAGCTTCAAAAAAATATGAGACTGAGCTCGGTCAGCTTACAGAAGAACTCAATAAACTTTATGCCGAATATCAGGCTATTGCTGATGATCCCAACACTCCTGCCAGCATCAAACAGCGTCGTATGTCTGAAATCCAGGAACGCGATCAAAAAGTACAGCAGTTCCGTTCAACAGCATATCAGGATCTCGAAAGACTTAACAATCAGCTTTCAATGCCGATTCAGCAGAAATTGTTTGATGCGGTAAAGGCTGTCGGAGCTGAAGGAGACTTCACCTTTATTTTCCCTAATGGACAGGCTTTGTATCAGGGCGCGTCGGTTGTTGACGTTACTGATATGGTTAAAGCAAAACTTGGTCTTTAAAATATAAGATAGATATTATTCCGGCCAGCGGCTTTTAGTCGTTGGCCTTTTTTTAGATAAATAGGTCAGGATTGATTGCTGTTACCGATCTTAAAAAGTTATTAACATAGTGTTGATAACTATTTATAGGCATAATATTGGGTGCTTATCCAAAAACTTGCTAACTTTACGGAAACAATAGATTAGCTTAACTGATAATGTATAGAAAAGGCAAACTATATTTCCGCTACGGTACGATGGGATCTGCCAAAACTGCTTTATTGCTTACAACGGCCTATAACTTCGAGGAGCGCAATATTGAGTATCTGTGCATGAAGCCTGTTATAGACACACGCGAGGCACGAAACGTGATAAGATCGCGTATAGGCATCGAACGTGAGTGTCGTTGGATCTACCATGATACGAATCTCTATGAACTCGTGAAGGATATTTATCGTGAGACCCATAAGGTTATCGAGTGGTTTCTTGTTGACGAAGCTCAGTTTTTGACGGCTGTTCAGGTTGATCAGTTGTCACGTGTGGTTGATGATTTCGGCAGCAATGTGGTTTGCTATGGTCTGCGTACTGATTTTAAAAGCCATCTGTTCGAAGGCTCTCGCCGCTTGTTTGAGATTGCCGATACGATTGATGAAATCAAATCAACGTGTAATTGCGGCCATAAGACGATTGTAAATGCCCGTATAG
>CAMWNL010000153.1 GCA_947175585.1 uncultured Bacteroidales bacterium
AGGAGTGAGCTTACTTTTTGAGGCTCAATTATCGCACTTCGGTCTTTAATTTAGCAATGACTCCTATATATAAATGAAAAAGGACCCGTCGGATGACAGGTCCTCGATAGTATTTCCCGTTTATAAACGGAATATCTGATTAGGATAGCGACATGCCTCGCTCAATAGCTTTTTCGTTCAGAGGAATTAAATGATGATGTCTTTCAGGCAAAGTCTTTTTTAGACCTCTGATTACAGCATCGACTGACACGATATTGCGATGCTTAAGTAACGCACCGAGCAAAATCATGTTATAGGTCTTTGTATTGTTCATCTCAATAGCAGCGGTCATTGCGTCAACTGATACTATGTTTATATCCTTGCGTGTCGGTAGGTGATGGATTCCCGAAGGATCATAAATAATCGTTCCGCCGGGCTTGACTTTTGATTCGAATTTATCAAGACTCTGTTGATTAAGTAATACTGCAGTGTCATAAGAGTCAAGTACTGGTGAACTGATAGGCTGATCGCTGACTATGACTGTAACATTGGCTGTGCCACCTCTCTGTTCGGGACCATAACTTGGCATCCATGTTACTTCGAGATTATCCATCA
This sequence comes from uncultured Bacteroidales bacterium, assembly GCA_947175585.1. Taxonomy (GTDB): domain Bacteria; phylum Bacteroidota; class Bacteroidia; order Bacteroidales; family Muribaculaceae; genus CAG-873. The sequence continues at coordinate 595 of CAMWNL010000153.1, forward strand.
ATCCTGCGTAAGCTAAGATCTTACCCATAGATAGGACGCCTTGTCCACCAAAACCTGCTATAATAATTTCTTCCTTCATTGCTTAGATATTTTTAAGGTCGCCCAATGGATATTTATCAAACATGTTAGCAGCCATCCAATCATTAGATTGAGCGGGAGTGAGTTTCCATCCTGAGTTGCATGTTGACACAATTTCAACGACCGATGTCCCTTTTTTTGCTAATACATTTTCAAAGGCTTGGCGTAGCGCCTTTTTAGCTTTTCTGACCGCTCCGGGAGTGTGCACTGCCTGTCTGGTGACATAGCATGTTCCGTCGAGTTGAGCTAAAATGTCTGACATCTTAATTGGGAAACCATTGAGGTCAGCACGACGTCCATAAGGAGTGGTGGCGGTTTTTTGCCCGAGAAGTGTTGTCGGAGCCATTTGTCCACCGGTCATTCCATAAATTGCGTTATTTATAAATATAATAACAATATTTTCACCGCGGTTGGCTGCGTGAATGGTTTCAGCAGTTCCTATTGCGGCCAAGTCACCGTCTCCTTGATATGTGAATACAACATTTTCTGGATTAAGACGGCTTGCTGCTGTCGCAACTGCTGGTGCTCGGCCGTGGGCAGCTTCTATCCAGTCAACATCAATATAATTATAAGCAAATACTGCGCATCCAACTGGTGCAACCCCTATGGCTTTATCTTCAAGACCCATTTCCTCCAAAATTTCAGCCAGAATACGGTGAACTACTCCATGACTGCAACCGGGGCAATAGTGGGTATTGCGCTCATTCAGAAGTTTCGGACGACTGTAGATTAGCGTGCCGTTCTTGATTATTTCTTCGCTGTTCATTGCTGTATTTATTTTGATGCTTCTGGGAAGTGTTTATTGAATGCGTCCAGCACCTCGCCCGGATTGGGGACTATGCCACCCATACGTCCGAAGTGGTATACGGGTATTTTACACTCCACAGCTAATTTTACGTCTTCAATCATTTGTCCGGCATTTAACTCCACTGTCAGTATACCTTTTACTTTTTCTGAAAGACGTTTTATTTCATTTGTTGGGAACGGCCAAAGTGTGATTGGACGTATAAGACCGATTTTTATTCCACATGCCAGGGCGTCCTCGATTGCCTTAAGGCATATTCGGGCAACAGAACCGAATGCCACAATAAGATATTCGGCATCATCAGTGTGGTATTCTTTATAGCGAACCTCTGCTTCGGAGATACGTTTATAGGTTTCCTGAAGTCTGAGGTTGTTAACTTCCATTTTGTCAGGTTCCAGTTCGAGAGATGTTACAACGTTGCGTGTTTTTCTCCCATGCCTGCCTGTTGCTGCCCACGGACATTGCTCAGCTATCTCTTTCTCAGTGCGACGGCGTCGAGGTTCTGGTAATACGACTTTTTCCATCATCTGTCCCACGATGCCGTCGGCAAGTATCATTGCCGGAGTGCGGTATTTGAAAGCTAAGTCAAATCCAAGGCTGACAAAGTCAGCCATTTCCTGAACCGTTGCAGGTGCAAGAACAATCAGGTGATAGTCTCCATGGCCGCCACCTTTAGTTGCTTGGAAGTAGTCAGCTTGGGAGGGCTGAATTGTTCCGAGTCCAGGTCCTCCACGCATTACGTTGACAATAAGTGCAGGTAATTCTGATGCCGCAATATAGGAAATGCCTTCCTGTTTTAAGCTTACGCCTGGGCTTGATGATGAAGTCATTACGGCTTTGCCGGTAGATGCTCCGCCGTAGACCATATTTATTGCCGCGACTTCGCTTTCGGCCTGGAGGACTACCATGCCGGTTGTTTCCCATGGCATAAGTTCCTCAAGCGTTTCGAGAACTTCTGATTGTGGTGTAATGGGGTATCCGAAGTATCCGTCGCAACCATACCGGATTGCAGCATGTGCGATAGCTTCATTGCCCTTCATGAGTCTTATTTCTTCTGCCATCTGAGCAAATGTTTTTTAATTATTATCAGCTATAGTCACCTTGTAGACCGTAAAACATGCGTCCGGACACAACATTGCACATGAAGCGCATCCTATGCATGCATCCGGGTTGGCAGTGAAAGCGAAGTGGTACCCACGGTCGTTGACTTCTTTTGGTTGAAGTTGTAGCACGTTAGTCGGACAAGCGACAACACATAGGTCACATCCCTTACAACGTTGTTGGTCTATAATTACAGCTCCTTTGATTTTTGCCATATTATTTAGTTTTGCTTGTAGCTGTTAGTTTAATTTCCACAAATATAATAAAAAAACTCGCCATGATATTGCTTTAACACAACGTTAACCTTTTGCACGAATGGTTAGATTATGTGCATATTTGCGGATTTATGAGCCAATGGATTGCATGTCAACAAGATGCTTGTAATATCCATTGATGGCTATTAGTTCATCATGTGTGCCGCTTTCAACTATGCGGCCTTGATGCATTACACATATTATATCTGCGTTTCTGATTGTCGACAGTCGATGGGCGATTACCAGTGTTGTTCTGTCCTTTGTCAATCGGTCAAGTGCTTGCTGGACCAGCTTTTCACTTTCGCTGTCGAGTGCTGAGGTAGCCTCATCGAGTATGAGAATTGTCGGATTCTTCAATATTGCTCTTGCAATGGACAGCCTTTGACGTTGTCCTCCCGATAGTCTGCAGCCTCTGTCTCCGATTGGAGTGTCATAACCTTTTTCAGTAGCCATAATGAATTCATGTGCATTGGCTATTTTGGCTGCTTCAATAACTTGGTCAAGCGTTGCGTTTTCAACTCCGAATGCTATATTATTAAAGAATGTATCATTAAATAATATTGCTTCTTGATTGACATTTCCCATTAGTGACCTTAAATCATGGACTTTAAGATTGCGTATATCTGTACCGTCTACGGTTATTTCGCCCTTGTCTACATCGTAAAATCGCGGGAGTAGGTCTGCTAAGGTTGATTTTCCCGAGCCTGATTGACCTACCAGGGCGACTGTGGCGCCTGCCGGTATAGTCAGTGAAACATCTTTGATGACTTCGTTTGTTCCATAGCTGAACGATACATCTTTATATTCGATTGACTTGAGTTGCTTGGGTAATGATGCAGGATTGCTTGGATCTGTTATGGGATTCTTCGCATTCAAAATCTTGTCAACTCGTTCCATTGATGCGAGACCTTTTTGAATTGAGTAGGCAGCTTTAGATAGGTCTTTCGCTGGATTGATAATACTATAGAATATTACCATATAATATATAAAACCTGCTGCGTCCATTGAAGTATGTCCTGATAAGATAAGACTACCTCCAAACCAGAGTACGAGAGCAATGGCTGCTGTTCCCAGAAATTCACTCATTGGGTGGGCGAGAGCTTGTCTGCGTGCTACATTATTGGATAGATGATAGAACTTTTCGTTTTCTTCATGAAATCGATTCTTAACCTTGCCTTCTGCATTGAATGCTTTAATGATTCTTAGTCCGCCTAACGTTTCCTCAATATTTGACATCATCACCCCCCATTGTGTCTGACTTGCGAGCGACTTTGCTTTTAAGCGTTTGCCTATGCGCCCCATTGCAAATCCTGCTATCGGAAGCAGTACAAATACAAATATTGTAAGCTGCCATGAAATTGTGATCATCATGGCGACACAAACTATAATCATTACAGGATTTTTAAACATCATGTCAAGTGATGACATAACTGAACTCTCGATTTCTGCAACGTCTCCGCTCATCCTAGCCATGACATCGCCTTTACGTTCCGATGTGAAAAACGATATCGGTAGCGTAGTTATCTTATCATATACAAAATTCCTTATGTCGCGTACTATACCTGATCGAAGAGGGATGATGAAATATGAGCTGAGGTAAGCGGTTCCGGTTTTCAGTCCTGTCATGACCACTAACATTGTGCCTAACAATGCGAGTGTCCATTCTGGTCCGAAGTGGTTAATTGATTCTTGTGTGTAATAGTAGAAATTGTTTATCGCTACATCTTTTATATCAGCTGACCCGATTGGCATGAAAGTGTAGTTCGCTTCCTCTATATTAAAAAGCATTTTTAATATAGGTATAATTAATGCAAACGAAAACAATGTAAGTATAGCCGATAATAAATTGAAAAAAATATTTAGTGCAAGATATTTTTTGTATGGCGGTACGAATCTCCGCAATAGCTTCATGAAGTCGCTCATATTATATTTTAATTATATTCATAGTTCGTTTAGACTGCAAAAATAGGCATTTTTACGCGACAATTATTCAAAGTGTGAAAATTTATTTCATTTTCGACGAAACTTTGAGAGTCCAATTTTTTTTGCATTTCCGTTGAAACTATCTGAAATGAAAAAATCACTCATAAAAATCGTATTTATTATGTTGTTGCAAATCAACGTAATACGAAAATTTCGAAAAATTTCGGTAAAAAAAGATGCGAAAATATTTGGTGGGAAAGGAAAAAGGGTGTAACTTTGCACTCGCTTTTGAGAAACAACGGCACGGAGGTGCTGAGAACGAAAAAGTTCAGGCGAAAGCGCTAAATTTTGTTAAAACGACTAAAAAATTTGGTCAGTTCAAAAAATGGCGGTAACTTTGCCGAGCTGTTTCGAAAGAAGCGAGCGAGAACATTGAAATTCTTACAATAGAGACGAAGTAGTACAAGAGAACGAATACAAATAAAAAAGTATCGGCTCTGTCAATTTCGACCATACACAATAAATAACGATTGATCTTGAGGGTACGGGACATAAGGACCGCCGCTTAAACAAGGGAGTCTTGCGAAGGCAACAAATAGAACAACAACTATCTTGCCTTTTTTTGAAAAGAAAAAGAAAAAAACAAGATACCAACAGCGGAGAGTTTGATCC
>CAMWNL010000154.1 GCA_947175585.1 uncultured Bacteroidales bacterium
CGGCACACATTATATTATATAGCCTCCAAGGATATCACGGATTGGAGTATGTCAACAGCTGCCTCCACCGTTTCGACATCGGAAATCGCAAAACTGCGGCGTCCGTTGCGCTCGCGGATTTTGACTCGGCGCGGATTTTGCTGCAGGAAGTTGAGCAGACGTCCGAACATTGGTGATTGGTAATAGGCCACATTATTGTCCCCCACAAAATAAAGATACATAACCGACTGCTTGATAACGACCTTCTCTATGCCCAGACGACGGGCCAGACGGCGCAGACGGGGTATGCGGAGCAGTTCGACCGTCTCTTTGGGCACTTTGCCGAAACGATCTTCGAGACGCGAACGGAATGCCTTCAGGTCGAGTTCTCGCTCTATGCTGTCAAGTTCCTGATATAGCGAAATGCGTTCGCTCTCCTGTGGGACATACCACGAAGGCAATAACAGTTCGAGATCGCTTTCAATCACACAGTCTGCCACATATTCAGGTTCGGCATCATCTTGCGGAATAGTATTCACATCTGCAGTCAGCACTCCTCCGAATTCCTCTGTGCGAAGCTCGGTGACAGCCTCTTTCAAAATCTTCTGGTAGGTCTCATAGCCGAGATCGGCGATAAATCCGCTCTGCTCGGCTCCTAAAAGATTACCGGCTCCACGGATGTCAAGATCCTGCATAGCGATGTGGATTCCGGCTCCGAGGTCTGAAAAACTTTCGATTGCCTGCAGACGACGGCGCGCAACAGGCGTAAGCGGCAATTGTGGGGGCACCATCAGATAACAGAACGCCTTACGTGAACTGCGCCCCACTCGGCCGCGCAGCTGATGCAGTTCGCTAAGTCCGAAATTCTGGGCATTGTTTATAATTATTGTATTGACATTAGGCATATCGATACCACTCTCCACGATAGTCGTTGCCAATAAGATGTCATAATCGTGAGCGGCAAAATCCACAATTGATTTCTCAAGTTTTTCCGGAGCCATCTGTCCGTGAGCCACCACGGTTCGCGCATCAGGCACAAGACGCTTGATCATTGCCTCAAGTTCATACAGACCCTCAATGCGGTTATTGATGAAGAACACCTGACCGTTGCGCGACAGCTCGAAATTAATCGCCTCGCTCACTATATCGTCGCTCAACGCCGTAACCGATGTCACAATCGGATAGCGGTTTGACGGAGGAGTATTTATCGCCGACAGGTCTCGCGCACCCATCAATGAGAATTGCAGCGTGCGTGGTATCGGGGTTGCACTCATAGTCAATGTGTCGATATTGACCTTGAGCTGTTTGAGTTTTTCCTTAACCGCCACTCCGAATTTCTGCTCCTCGTCGATGACAAGGAGACCGAGATCTTTGAATTTGACACTCTTACCGATCAGCTTATGCGTTCCGATGATAATGTCTATCTTTCCGGATTCGAGATCAGCGAGTATCTCCTTCACCTGCTTGGGGGTTCTGGCTCGTGACAGATAATCAACTCGCACAGGGAAGTCTTTCAGTCGCTCCTTAAATGTATTGAAATGCTGATAGGCAAGCACGGTCGTAGGCACAAGTACAGCAACCTGCTTGCCATCTGTGGCAGCTTTGAATGCCGCACGGATGGCAATCTCGGTCTTGCCGAAACCGACGTCACCGCATATCAGACGATCCATCGGGCGCTCGCTCTCCATATCGGCCTTCACGGCCTGGGTAGCCGTCAGCTGATCGGGAGTGTCCTCGTAGATAAACGATGCTTCCAGCTCTTGCTGCAGATAGCTGTCAGGCGAAAATGCAAAGCCCTTTTCCTCCTTTCGGGCCGCATACAGCCTAATCAGGTCGCGCGCAATGTCTTTAAGCTTTGACTTGGTGCGTTCCTTGACCTTATTCCATGCTCCCGAGCCGATGCGGTCAATCTTTGGCGGTACACCTTCCTTGCCTCGATATTTGGCAAGTTTATGCAGTGCATGAATCGATACAAAGATGATATCATTGTTCTTGTAGACCAACTTGATCATTTCCTGAGTGCGCCCTCCGACATCGGTGCGCAGCAGTCCGGCGAATGTCCCTACACCGTGGTCGACATGGACGATATAATCACCCACCTCTATCTGGCTCAATTCTTTCAGCGACAGCGCCAGTTTTCCCGAGCGCGCTCGGTCGCTCTTCAGAGTATATTTATGAAAACGATCAAAAATCTGATGATCGGTAAAGACACATATTTTTGCGACATGGTCGACAAAACCTTCATGAAGAGTTGCATTTACCGGCGTAAATTCGATTTCGTCGCCTCTATCCTCAAAGATGGCACGCAGACGGTCAATCTGCTTTTCGTTATCGCTTAATATATATAATGTGTAGTTATCCTCGATGAGTCGCTTGAATGACTCGCTTATCAGGTCGAAATTCTTATGGTAGACTCCCTGAGGCGAACAGTCAAACCCGAGCGAAGCCTTGGCCGAGCTGTCAGCGGTAGCCGACGCCGAGAATTCACGGAGTTTGAACTCTTCTATATGACGTGCAAACTCTTCGCCGTCTATGACCTGATCCATCGCGTGTTTATCACCTTCCTCGGCAATCATCGCCGATTGCGAAAACTCTGTATAAGCTATAGCTTTAATGCGCTCAACGGTAAAAGTCAGATCACGCACGGCGATTACCGTCGACGGATCGATATAATCGAGCAACGACTGACCCGACGCGAGGAGCGCCACATTGGAGGTCACGGCAATTTCATCCAGACGCTCCTCTGACAATTGAGTTTCTATATTGAATGATCTGATGGAGTCAATCTCATCACCGAAAAAGTCTATGCGGTAAGGCAATTCATTTGAGTAACCGAAAATATCGAGTATCGAGCCGCGGATTGCGAAATGGCCCGGTTCATAAACATAATCGACCTCCGTAAATCCATTGCTACGCAACCATTTCTCGGTCTCAGTCATATCACACTCCCCTCCACGGGTGAAGTGGATCGTGTGTTCATTGATTGATTTACGCGTAGCTACTTTTTCTGCAAGCGCTTCGGGATATGAGACTATAAATTGCAGCCCTCGCTTATCGGCGATACGGTTTAACGTCTCGGTGCGGAGCACCCTTGCCGGTTCGTCAGCCTGACCATACTTTATGTCTCTCTTATATCCCGACGGCAGCATCGCCACTGCTTCTTCACCCATAAGGCGCACGAGATCGAAATACAGATATCCGGCGTCATCAGCCGAATCTCCGATCACAAGCATCGGCGCTCCCGACGATGACTTCATCGCACACAAGGCCATCGCTGCCGACGATCCGGCCAAGCCGTAGAGTTGAGCCCTTTTATTACGGCTTAATGCCGCGAGAGCTTTACTCCTCGCTTGTGTAGCAAAGAGTTTAAAAAGCTGGTCGAGCGTCATTTCTGATTTAATATGGTTTTATAGCGAACCCGGTCAGATAGTATCACTCTCGCCGAATCGACTTCTGCATCTCCTCTGCTGACCGTGCGACGCACAAGTTCGCCGTCAGAGAAATATCGGTCGGCAATCTCCGCGTCGAGTATTTCGACGATAGCCTCACGGTTAAAATCGAGGTCATGGTTAAGGTCATGTTTGAGCATCGCCTCAAGTCGGTCAAACTCCGCCGCCACGCTGTCATTCATATAACCCTCTACCTTGGCCGCATCGCGAAGATACTTGATACCGCTCTCACACAGACGGTCATATTTAAACTTATCGGGATCTATAAATTTCTTGAATTCTTCGAATACCGTATCGGTCACAACAAATTCAGTCGGATCTCCAACTGATGCGCTGTCATGGAGCGCGGCATACTTGTTTGCGAAGTCAAACGACCAGAAATCACCGACAATATTATATAACAATCGGTTACCGTCAGGCACAGCCACCTTTACATCTGGCGTGATACCGCCCCCGTCGCGCACTTCGCGGCCATGTTTGGTCTGAAAGACTGTCGTCAGACTGTCGGGTATGCGTGTCACCCGTCCGTTTTCATCGCGATGGCTATAGTCGATAGCCTGAATCAGTCGTCCGCTCGGTATATAATATCTCGCCACGGTTACCTTAAACAGTCCGTCAAACGGTATCGGACGGGTATTCTGCACCAGGCCTTTACCGTATGATCTCTGACCGATTACAACCGCACGGTCAAGATCCTGCAGCGAGCCCGACACGATTTCGGCCGCTGACGCAGTCCCCTCATTGATCAGCACAGCGAGTGGAATCTTTGTGTCGATAGGTTTCTTTGGCGTGCGGTACACTTTCACATTCGTAGAGTCATTGTATTTTGTGCGCACGACCTCCGTACCCTTGTCAACAAAGTTTCCTACTATCTGCACCGCACTCTCAAGCAGGCCGCCACCGTTGTCGCGCAGATCTAGCACGATACCTTTCAGTCCGCTATTGGCTTTTAAAGCTATCACCGCATCTTTCACTGCCTCGGCGCTACTTTCATTGAACGTCGTGAGTTTAATAAAACCTATACTGTCATCAAGCATACCGTACCACGGCAGAGGATCGACCTTAATAGCTCCGCGGACAATATCAAAACTCAGCAGCGAGTCCTCTACATAAGGACGCTTCACATTGACCTTGACATGTGTTCCGGCCTGTCCGCGCAGGCGCTTGCTCACCTCCGTCACATCGGCGTCAGGCGTCACCTCCCAATCGTCGATCGAAAGTATCACATCCCCGTGACGCACTCCGGCGTTGCGCGAAGGCGTATTCCACTGCGGCCGATGGATCATCACTCCGTTGTCTCGCTTCATAATCACCGAACCGATGCCTGCATATTGCCCGGCCGATATCGAAGTAATCTCGTCCTGATTATCGGCCGGATAATACTCCGTGTACGGGTCTATCGTTGACAACATAGCTCGGATCGCCGTCTGCATCGTCGCATCTGCATCGATCGTATCCACATAATTAGTCTGCAACTCCTTATATATCGCATTGAAAATCTGAAGATTCCGCGATATATCGGCCTTGCGGCTGCGCGTAGTCGACGTTTTCGCGCCAAGAGTCATTATTGCTAAACACGAGGCGATGGCTATCAATATTTTTTTCATATTATTGCAATTCCTATCAAGGTGAAACGTTTTGATTATTAGCCGACAGATAGTCAGCATACTGAAATGATTAGCGAAATTAATCATTCTATTTCAATTAACATAACGCTCAAACACCAAAAAGGATTAAAATCACATTTTTTCACTCTCCAAGCATCAACGCCTACACCGAACCACCATCAGACACAAAGACATAAAAACAAAAATCAACCCCACCCATCTGTCTTTTTGTCTTTATGTCAAAAAACAGCCCATGAGAAGCGGCAGCGCCGCCAATTCGCTGCATCGCAGCGCTGAGAGTTGTAGACCCATGCAAGGCCAGCGTAGCTGTCCGCAGCTTGGGTT
>CAMWNL010000155.1 GCA_947175585.1 uncultured Bacteroidales bacterium
CCTCTAATCCGCTCTGTGCATTGGCCAACTCTTATGTAAATGGCACTAATGAAGCTGCTACAGCCTGGCTTTTCTCTCCTGCGATCGATCTGTCTGATTATGCGGCGGCCACATTGAGCGTCGAACAGGCTTTTGGCTTCTATTTCCCGACTGAGCAAGGGTCTTTCTGCACTGTCAATATCCGTGAAAGCGGAGAAGGCAATGACTGGGAGCAGCTCACCCTGACTGCTTTCCCTGAAAAGGGTAATGGCAATTGGACCGGATGGGCTGAAAACACTATCGACATTTCTGCTTATGCAGGCAAAAAAATAGAAATCGCATTCAAATATGTCAATGATGGCAAGCAGAGTATTGCCTGGGAAATCCGTAATCTCTCTGTCAAAGCCAACTAAAAATAATTTTAGCAAAAATGAAAACTGTTAAATCATATATTTCCGGTCTCGTAGCGGCTGTGGCGCTTGGTACTGGCTTCACGGCTTGTCAGGATGACATTGATGCGCCCGTCATCGAAGTGCCGGTTGCCGTCAATCAGGCCAATACGACTATCGCTGAACTAAAAGCCGCTTTCTGGCAGGAAGCCAGTAACTATGCTGACTCGGTGCGCACCAAGTCTGACGGTTCACATTATATTATCAAGGGTCGTGTGATATCGTCTGACGAGCAGAGCAATGTGTTTAAATTCATCTCGATTCAGGACGAAACGGGTGCGATTAACTTCTCGGTCAATTCATATAACCTATATCTCAACTACCGTCTCGGGCAGGAGATAGTGATTGACGCTACGGGCATGTATGTCGGTAAATATGCCGGTCTTCAGCAGTTCGGCACTCCTTCATATTATGAAAATGGCTCCACATGGCAGGTCGGCTTTATGTCGCCCCAGTTCTTCCAGCGTCATATCGAACTCAACGGTGTGCCTGATGTTGAAAAGATTGATACAATCACCGTCAATTCATTCAGCGAGTTTGACACATCAGCCGAGGGGCTGCAGAAATGGCAGAGCCAGTTGGTGAGAATCAACAACGTTCATTTTCAGGACGGTGGTATAGCCACATTCTCTGCATATCACAGTAATTCAAACGACGACGTCAACAAGACTCTTATCGACTCTGAGGGCAACAGCATCGTGTTGCGTACGAGCGGCTATGCAAATTTCTGGAATGAGACTTTGCCTGCCGGTAATGGTGATATTGTAGGTATCCTCAGTTTCTATCAGAATCTTGCCGGATCATCGATGTGGCAGCTTATTCTTAATGATTATGAGGGTTGTATGAATTTCGACAATCCGACTGTGGCTCCCGGAACAGAAAGCAATCCTTACGGTGTCGCTGACGTTGTGAAACTCGAATCCGACGGAACTCCTGCGAGCGGTTGGGTGAGTGGTTATATCGTGGGTTCTGTAGCTCCCGGCGTCACAGAAGTCAAGTCTGACGATGATGTCGTCTGGAGCGCCGACGCCTTGATGCCTTATACTCTCGTAATCGGTGCAGACAAAGAGACTAAAAACCTCTCGGATGCTCTTATTGTCGAACTGCCTGCCAATACACCTCTCCGACAGTACGGTAATCTGCGTGACAATCCGGCTAATTACGGTAAGGCTATTACAATCCGTGGTGACTTTGAAAAAGTGATGGGCTCATACGGTCTTACCGGAAACTCTGGCGCCGCCTCACAATTCAAGATTGAAGGTGTGCAGACCGGAGGCGAGGGCATTGCAGAAGGTAATGGCTCGGAGCTTTCGCCTTATAATCCCCTCCAGGTTATAGCCCAGAATCCCTCGTCTACAACTGTCGCGACTGAGACAGGCGTATGGGTCAAGGGATATATCGTAGGCTATATGCCGACTGACGGCTCATCGACCACGCTATCCGGCACAGTGTTCGGTGTTACCGGTAATGTAGCCAATACTAATCTTGTAATCGCTTCTACTCCTGACGAAACAAATTCGGCTAAGTGCGTAGGCGTGCAGCTTGTCGCCGCTTCAGTAGCAGCAGGAGTGCGTGATGCCCTTAATCTTGCTTCCCATCCCGAAAATCTCGGCAAGATGCTTTCTATCAAAGGTGACATCATGAAGTATTGTGGTGGTCCCGGTGTCAAGAATGGAGTCGAATACACTCTCGACGGTCAGGGTGGGGTGGTTACTCCCGAGCCGGTTCCGTCTGAAGGCGTGATTTACAGCGAGTCGTTTGAAAACGGCAATCTCGGTGAGTTTACTGCTACTGTTGAGACTTCGGGCTCTTGGGGCGGTTGGAAAGCCAATACTAATACTCCGTCTTGCGCTATAGCTAATTCTTATATTAATAGCGTGAATGAGGCGGCGACCGCATGGCTCATCTCGCCGGCGATAAATCTTGGGGATGCTAAGGCTGCCTCTGTAAAACTTGAACAGGCTTTTGGCTTCTACTTCCCGACCAAGCAGGAAAACTTCTGTACCCTGAATATCCGTGAAGTCGGTGGCCAGTGGCAGCAGCTCACACTCACGGCTTTCCCTGAAAAGGGTTCCGGTAACTGGACATCTTTTGCAGAGAATACGGTTGATATATCGGCTTATGCCGGTAAGACTGTGGAAATCGGTTTTAAATACTATAACGATGGTAAGCAGAGCATTGCATGGGAAATCAAAAATTTCTCCCTGATTGCTGACGCTGGTTCGGTTACACCCGGTCCTGATCCTACTCCCGACCCTGGGACTGATCCTGACCCTGTGACTCCTCCGGCATCCGGTGAGGCGGTTTCTATCAAGGCGACTTCAATTACCAATGTCCCCGGCACAACTACTGTCGACGGTTATACGATTACCATCGATAAGGCTTCCGGTTCAACTGCTCCGGCATCTCACTCAGGCACATCGGCTATCCGCCTTTATGCCGATAATACAATCGAGATTAAAGGTCAGCGCATGACGAGTATTAAATTTACTTTGTCAAGTGATAACGGTTATCGCTACACCACCGTTCAGCCAAGCACGGGCACTATTTCTCCGGCTCAGGCTGAAGGCGACACTTCGTTCACATGGGTTGGCGATGCGTCATCTGTGACATTTACTATAGGCCACGATGCGACTCTCGGCAGTGAGGGTAGCTCAAAGCGCGGTCAGGTTCGTTTCACTCAGATAGACATTACTCCGGCTAAGTAAGATATTCCCTTAGACTATATGGCGTCCGGCTGAGCTTTGACTCTTGCCGGACGTTTTTTTCTGAGTGACGTCTATTTGATAGATGGTTGAAAATGCGTAATTTTGTAGTCGAAAGACTTGTCTGATGAATATTGACGATACTAATAATTTGACAGCCTCACGACGGCTTTTGGTTCTTGTCCGTGCTGACGGTGTGGAGACACTCGTTGGCAGCGCTGATGCTGATGAGTGGCGCCGTGGTGAGATTGCTGTTAATGTCCCGGGTGTATCAACCCCTGTCAAGACGCTTGAGGAGGCTGTCTATACCTCTCCCGGACTTTTAGCCGATTATAGTGATGTTGATGTCGTTGCTGACAGTAAAAGTTTTGTTATCGTCCCGTCGGAGATTGCTGGAGACAGTGATTTGGTCTGCAAAGTTGTCAGTCGGCTATGGCCTGATCGGAGTGGCGATGAAGTGATTGTCGATAATTGTGGGTCAGTGGTGTTTCTGACATTGTTTGATAAATCACTTGTCGGTTTTGTCAATCGCACATTTGTGCGGTCATCTCTCCACGGTCGCATGGCTATGTTGACTTCATTTTTTATGTCACTGAGTGCTCCCGTCAATCGGGTGAAGCTTTATGTGTGTTTTGACGGATCATCTCGTGTTGATATTGTAGCCCTGACATCCGACAGTCTTTTGATGGCTAACAGTTTCGAATGTGATTCGATTGATGACGCGGTTTATTTCATCATGACTTGTGTAAAGGACTGCGGCTTTGACGAACTTGATGACGAAATGCTCCTTTGTGGCGATGCTGACAGATGTGCGGCTGCGACTGAAATTCTGCGTCAGTATATCAACTCTGTGATGCCGCTGCTTATCCCGGCTCCTGATATTAATATAGCTCTTGAATTGCTCTACTTGAAGAAATGAGAATTATACGAGGAAAATATGGACGCCGTCGTTTCGACGTGCCTACTAATATAACTGCCCGTCCGACTACGGACTTCGCGCGTGAGAATATATTTAATGTGCTTGAGAATTATGTCGATTTCGAAGGACTTTCGGCTCTCGACCTTTTTGCCGGTACGGGTGCGATAACTTTTGAATTCCTTTCTCGCGAGTGTGCCGACGTGACAGCCGTCGAGAAATCAAACACCCAATATAACTTCATCCGTAAGGTCGCCCAGCAGCTCAATGTACAAAACCTTACCCTTATTAAAGGTGATGTGTTTAAGTTTGTCGAAACATGCGTCAAAAAGTTTGATGTTATCTTCGCCGATCCTCCCTACGATATGCCTGAATTTGCATCCGTGCCTGAGAAAGTCCTCTCATCACAGATGCTAAAGCCCGGTACAATTTTCATTTTGGAACACAATAAGCATCACGATTTCAGCAATCTTCCTCATTTCGAAGAGCACCGCACCTACGGCTCCGTCAACTTCTCAATCTTCCGCATCCCCGAGTGAATTATGGGACTGTTCAGTTTCTTTAAGCGGAATAAAGTAGAGGAGGGTTTCCAACTTGATTCGCGTCAACCATATAAAGTTATCTGCGATGACGATGAAGGAGTTACGTCATACCGCACGTTTACAGAGCAATTGCGCATGGGCTCAGACCGTGAGGTGCGACTGCCTGTTAAGTTTATCTATGATGCAGATAATCTGTATCAGATGATATTATATTTCCCGGCCAAAGATATCGTAGAAAAAATAAAAGAACTTCGGGCTAACCCAGTCCCATGTCTTGTTAGTGTCTGGATTTGGTTTGATGATGGTTCATTTATTATAAATTTTCCCGAGGAGTGTGATATGGATTTTGATCCAAATGGGGAGATAATTTGGTGCCATATTGTTTTGGGAAAGACAGGTTTTGATTCAGAGGCCAAGAAGCTGCAGGAACGTTACGCGACTGAAGGCGAAATCTCTCGCTTTATAATTGAAAAGTTCGTTAATCACGATATAATAGAGATTGAACCCAAAATTGTTACTGAGTCCCAAACTTTCGAAGGCGCGAGCATAAAACTATATTCACCCACAACTGTCCCCTTTAAGAAAGCCCTGAAATCCCTCCAAGCATCCTTTTAGCAATACGGCAGCTTCAACCGACTTTTCCGACCCTATCTTGTTTATCTAACCATGTCCGACTTTTCCTACAAAACACACGACTAATAAAATTACAAACCTGTCACAAAACGCACTCAAAATCGAC
>CAMWNL010000156.1 GCA_947175585.1 uncultured Bacteroidales bacterium
CCTATGCAGCTAGTCTAATTTGAAGACGCAATGGACTCCATTGACGTATCTATGTCAGACATTGTCGATAAGCCCGGCGCCGATGACATAAATAAAACACCTGATTTAGAAGAGGAATCCGAAGAGATTGTCGAGGAGTATACGCCTGACCTGCTTGGTTCGGCTGACCTTTACGATCACGCCGGAGACATATACTTCCGCTGTGGCGAAGTCAACCGTGCCGTAGAATTCTGGCAAAAGGCTCTTGAGCGCAAGCCGGAAGATCCTGAGTTGATAAAGGCTAAAATAAAACATCGCAAGATTATCGAAAATGCCCCTTAGACAATCTGTCATAAAATCGTTTTTCTGCTGCATCCTTCTGGTCTCGACTCTGACCGGATGCCGCTCTGCTCGTAATGTCTCTGCTTCCGAGGGCGTTACCTCAGGTACGGCAGTTGCTGTATCTCAGCCGTCTGATCTCTCGCCAAAACAGCAGTTTGAGACTCTCGTTGACAGCTACCGGCCTTGGACTGATGTCAGCATGTCGGTTAAGTGCACTCTCCGTTCGCCCAAGAGCCTGACCGTCTCCGGTAAAGCAACTATGATTAGAGGCGAGGAATTGCGGCTCTCGATGCGTATGCTTGGTTTCGAAGTCGGAGGTCTGTACATCGACCGCGACAGCATATTCTTTTACGAGAAACTCAACCATACTATGGTTGTCGAATCCATGGCCAAACTCACAGCTGCCACCGGCCTGACCCTCTCTGACATTCAGGATGTGCTTCTGGGGCAGCTTGCTTATCCCGGCGCTCAACGCGGACAAGCATCGTTTATCAAAAAATTCAATATCAAGCCCGACGGTGAT
Organism: uncultured Bacteroidales bacterium; assembly: GCA_947175585.1. Classification (GTDB taxonomy): domain Bacteria; phylum Bacteroidota; class Bacteroidia; order Bacteroidales; family Muribaculaceae; genus CAG-873. The sequence goes on from CAMWNL010000156.1 coordinate 845, forward strand.
TTTGTAATTGCTCAGCCTCGGTCTTCAGCCCTCCCCTGGTTTTACACACTCATCTCCGCTCCGGCTCCCGAACTTGTAAGCCTGACTATTTCTGCACCGCAGGGCGACGCCGAGTGTACATATCGCACACCGTTCATAACTGATGCCGGACCGGTAAGTCCGGCTGCCGACATAAAAGCCTCGTTTGGCAAACAGTCTCTTGACGCCTCTGTATCATGGTCACTTGAGACCGCCGTATGGAATAAAGGTCTCACCGCTCAGCGCTCTTTGCCTAAAGGCTACCGGCGCATACCTCTCAACCAACTGATCAAATCTCTCTCCGCAACCAAATAAAAAACTTATATATCCTTTGCAATGCACCGACTTCTGATTTTGCTATTGACATGCCTGACGATGGCCTCGGCCTTCGATTGCGATGCGGCCCAACCGAAGCGCAACGCTCAGAGCGTAAAAAAGGAGCGCCGTGCAGCAGCCGGTGAGGTCGAACGCACTCGCAAGCAGATAAATCAGAACTCTGACGAGACCCGCCGGCAACTCAACCGGCTCGCCTCACTCAACGCCGAAGCCGAGCGCAGCAGTAGACAGATCGACGTCATCCGTCGCGAAATTGCTGATCTCGACAGCAGTATAGCGGTCACAAACGATAGCATTGCACTCATGGAGATAAATATCTCTGCTCTGCGCAACGCTTATGCCGAAAATCTCAGAGCTATGAGATCGAGACGTCAGCAGATGAGCACACTTGCGATTGTCTTTTCTGCTTCAAATTTCTCTGAGGCTTACCGCCGTTACCGCTACATGCAGCAATTCGAAAAATGGCAGAAAACCAAAACGAGACAGATTACTGAACTCGCTGACCAAATAAAAGGACGACGCGACAAAGTCAAGGCCGACCGTCTGACACAGGCTTCAAAACTTCAGGATCTAACGGCCGAGAACGTCAAACTCGAAGTCACTCGTGGCGAGACCGAGACTCTCGTCGCCGATCTTAAGCGCCAGGGGTCATCTCTTAAAAAAGCACTCGAAGAGAAACAGCAGCAGCTGAAAAATCTTGACGCCGAACTTGACCGCATTATCGCCGAAGAAACCCGTAAAGCTGAGGAAGAGCGTAAAAAAGAAGACGCTCGACTTGCGGCCGAAGCAAAGAAAAAAGCTGAACAGGCGCGACTCGCGGCCGAAGCAAAAAATAATGCTAAAAAGTCTGACTCGACTGTTGCGGCAGCGACCCGACCGTCTGCTCCCGAGAAGAAAGACCCCGTCAATACTCCTCCTAAAGTCAAGACCACGGCACCCACTGCTCCGGTCACAAATATCGCCATGTCAGGCACTTTTGAGTCTAACAAAGGCAAACTCCCCTTCCCCGTTGCCGGAAAATATTCAATCGTAAGCCGGTTCGGTCTTAACAGTCACCGCGAAGTGTCAAACATTCAAGTCAATAACAGCGGTATAGACATCGAGACAGCTCCCGGTGCAACGGCCCGCGCAGTCTTCGACGGCGAAGTTTCGTCTGTTTTCCATGTCAGCGGCTATCGTAATGTCGTGATGCTGCGTCATGGCAACTACCTGACTGTCTATGCCGGCATCGACGCTCTGTCTGTAAAGAAGGGCGACAAAGTGAAAGCCGGTCAGACCTTGGGCACAATTTACTCTGACCCCGAAGACGACAATCGCACCCAGCTCCATTTTGAGGTGCGTCGCGAACGTGCCAAACTCAATCCCGAGGACTGGGTAAAATAATAACGTTGTGCCATGAGCCGCGAGCACAAGTCTTCACTAACCGTCCGTGTCCTTTCGGCGATTGCCATGCTTGGTTCAGCCCAGGCAGTCAATATTGTCTGCTCCGTCATCCGCGCAAAACTCATTGCGGTCTGGCTCGGCCCCGTCGGGGTCGGCCTTAACACCATTCTTGTCAACGGTTCTAACCTCGTGTCGACCGCTACTCAACTCAACCTCCGCGATAGTTCCGTCCGCGATCTTTCATTGCACATGTCTGCTGAAGCCGCAGCTCTCAAGACTGCCGTGGTCAGGCGATGGGCCCTTATGTTGGGACTGCTCGGAGCACTCTCGGTTATCATTCTCTCTCCGGTGCTCAGTGCTACCGCTTACAACGGCTCGCTGAGTTATTCGCTTTATTTCGCCGCTCTGGCTCCGGGTGTGTTCTGCACCGCATACTCCGCCGGCGAATTTGCAGTCATGCAGGCTCGCGACCGCCTTAGGCAGATTGCGCGTGCTAACGCCGTAGCCGGACTCGCCGCAACGGCCATTGCAATCCCACTCCTCTACTTCCTGCGTTTGCGCTCGATTGTCATCATCATCAATGTCTACTCTATCGCTGTCGCCGTCTGTGCCTATATCTGGCGTGAACCGCCGGTCAGAGTAGCCCCTCTGACCCGTCACATACTTTGGCAGCAGGGACGCGGATTCCTGATATTGGGACTTTCAATATCCTTTTCCGCCCTGCTTACTACTCTGATTAACTATATCCTCTCCGCCTACATCAACACCCGTGGAGGCGAAACAGCCCTCGGCATCTACCAGTCTGGCTATACACTTGTCAACAGCTATGTCGGCATAATTTTCTCCGCGATCGCCGTCGAATATTATCCGCGTCTGACACGCTTCATTGGCCGACCGACGATGGCGCGCACCCTCATGGCTCACGAAGTGGCGTTAGTCGTGAAACTCGTCACTCCGGTTGCAATCATTTTTGTGATTTTCTCCGATTTCTTTATCCGTTTGCTCTACTCTTCGAGTTTCGAGGCTGTCAGTCCTTTCGTGACCTACGCTATAATCGGAGCACTCTTCCGTGGTATATCTATATGCTACGCCTACCGCATTTTGGCTGCCGGTGACACTCGCGCCTACATCTTCACCGAGGCAGTCAGTGCCGTCATCGGACTCGCGCTCAACGTCATCGGCTACCGTTTGGGTTCATACGCCGGTCTCGGCATCGCTTATATTTTGTGGTATGTGGCCTACACTGCTATTACCGCCCTTACCTGCCGCCACCGCTACGGCGTGATCCTCCCTCGCCGCCAGTGGCTTCTTATTGCTGCATCAACCCTTCTCATCTCCATCGCTATAATAATCATCCACTGATAAACTTACATACAATTAATTTCATACAATTAATTTTTATTATGAAATTAATTCCATCATGGTTAACCTTAAATGGTTAACTTTGTAACCATCATACATAAATGTAACCAAAATTAAAACAACTTATGTCTAAACCATCTATCCGCTGTATCCTCACCCTATTGTTTGCGATGATGCTCCCGTTTGCTGCTCCGGCAAAGACATCTAAAGCTAAAACTGTGGATTTTGACAGCGAAAAACTTTACAAAATCGTGATGGAGAATAATCAACAGTGCTGTCTGGAGCAGGTAGGCTCCGAGGTGAAGTTGGTTAACGACTCTCAGATCAAGCCGGCTCAGCTCTGGCATATCACAAGTCTGTCTGGCAGTTGGCGATTTATCAATGCCGAAAGCGGCCTTGCTGTAAGAGCCGACGGTAATCTCGTGACACTCGGCCAGGACAACGGCTCCGATGAAGCGCAATTATGGACAGTTAAACCTATTGCCCCCGAGACCTTCCTTATTCTGTCGACTAACTTTGCCGGCAAAGCTATGGCAGCCGGTAAGGACGGTTCATTCAGTCTTATTTCTGAAAAAGAAGCCGCCAAAGACTCATCGGCCAAATATATTTTTGTCCCTGTCGCCGGTGGATCTGCTCAGGAGGCAACCATGATTGAACGCTCTAAGAATTATTGGGAAAACGAGAAAATATTTCAGGAAAACAAGGAACCGGCCATCGCCACCATGATGCCTTACGCCAATGAAGCCGCAATGAAGGCTGACAAGGACTACTACGCTACACCGTGGACTGTCCCCGTAAATGACAGATACCTTACTCTTAACGGCACTTGGAAGTTTAACCTTGTCCCCGAACCATCTCAGCGTCCGCTCAACTTCTTTGAGAACGGTTTCGACACTTCTTCATGGGACACCATTCCCGTGCCGTCAAACTGGGAAATGCTCGGCTATGACAAACCTATCTACGCAAACGTCGAATACCCTCACAGCAACACTCCGCCTTATATCAATGCCCGTAAAGGCTTCAATGACGGTGGAAAGAACTACGGCATCAACCCCGTCGGATCTTATGTCCGCAACTTCACTCTTCCCGAAGACTGGGACGGCAACCGCACATTCGTACATTTCGGCGGTATATATTCGGCCGCCTTTATATGGGTGAACGGTCAATATGTAGGCTATACTCAGGGCGCCAATAATGTAAGCGAATTTGACCTGACCAAATATCTCAAACCCGGCGACAACTCCATTGCGGTTCAGGTGTTCCGCTGGAGTGACGGATCATATCTTGAGTGTCAGGACATGTTCCGCATGAGCGGTATTTTCCGCGACGTCTACCTCTATAACGTGCCTAAGGCATCAGTCCGCGACCACCGCATCACCTCTAC
>CAMWNL010000157.1 GCA_947175585.1 uncultured Bacteroidales bacterium
ATTCTATATGGAAGTGCGCGGAACTCTGAAAGACAAGTCAGACTACGAACGCGCTAACCGCGATGCAGAGGCCAAGATTGAAGCAATCAAGAAAGATCTCGGCATCTGATCAGCGCTATAACCATACTCATTTCATCTACCGGAGCTCACCTATATCTATATAGGTAAGCCCCGGTTGGTTTTAGAAACTATGACATGGAAGTAATCTACGAAGACAATCATATAATAATAGTCAACAAAGCGCCCGGCGAGATTGTCCAGGGTGACAAGACCGGCGACAAACCGCTGCTTGACACAGTCAAGGAATGGATCAAGGAAACACATGCCAAGCCGGGAAACGTATTCCTCGGTGTCGTTCATCGTCTTGACCGTCCGGTCGGTGGACTTGTAGTCTTCGCTAAGACATCCAAAGCCCTGAGCCGCCTGAACGAAATGTTTAGGAAAGGTGAGGTGCACAAAACATACTGGGCGCTGACTCGCAACCGTCCGGCTAAAGATAACGACCTGCTGACCCACTATATCACAACTGTTGAGAAAAACAACAAGTCATACGCGTCACTGACTCCGAAATCGGGAGCAAAGGAATCAAAATTGCGCTACCGCGTTCTTGCCGAAGGCCAAAGTCTCAATCTGATAGAAGTGGAGCTACTGACCGGGCGAAAGCATCAGATCAGAGTGCAGATGAGCTCTATCGGCTGCCCGATCAAAGGTGACCTTAAGTATGGTGACAAACGCAGTAATCCTGACGGCAGTATATCTCTTATCGCAAGACGAATCAGATTTGTACATCCGGTCTCGGGGAAAGAAATCGACTTAACCGCACCTGTGCCGGACGAACGCGTTGGGCACGAACTTGAAGCAGCCGCTGCCAACTAATAAAATTATGAACGCAAGTAATAACATGACTGATAAGAATTTGAAAATTGTATTTTTCGGTACCCCTGAATTTGCGGTCAAATCGCTTGACAGCCTTTTGGAAGCCGGATTTGATATAGCGGCTGTAGTAACCGCTACCGACAAACCTGCCGGCCGTGGACATAAGATGCTCCAATCTGCGGTGAAAGAGTATGCGGTCGGCCATGGACTCAATGTGCTTCAGCCGGCGTCTCTTAAAGATCCGGAATTCGTAGACACGCTTCGTGACATCAATGCCGACTTATTTATTGTCATTGCATTCAGAATGTTGCCTGAAGTCGTATGGACTATGCCCCGACTCGGGACATTTAATCTTCATGGCTCTCTCCTGCCCCGATATCGTGGGGCTGCCCCAATCAACTGGGCAATCATCAATGGTGATAGCGAAACCGGTGTCACAACATTTTTCCTGAAACACGAAATCGATACAGGTGATATAATTGATCAGGAAAAAATCACGGTCGGACCTAATGAAAACTTCGGTTCGGTCTACGAACGACTGATGAACATCGGAGCCGAACTCACGGTCAGCACCGTACAACGTATAATTGACGGAACACTCACAACCACCCCACAGGATAGCGAAGGACTTGAATCTCCTACACCGGCACCAAAAATATTTAAGGATACATGCCATATTGATTGGAGCAAGCCGGCACAGAGTATTCACAATCTTATCAGAGGCGTTTCGCCTGTGCCTGGAGCGTGGACCGGTCTGGTTCAGAATGATGACGTGCAGACTGTCAAGATATTTTCATCTGTGGTGGCAGACAGTCGAAAAGGCTCGCCGGGTGAAATTGTTGTCGATGGTAAACAAATGTTCGTCATCTGCGGTGACAACTCGTCAATTGAGATAATCGAATTGCAGCCTGCCGGGAAAAAACGAATGTCGGCGGCTGATTATCTGCGCGGAGCTCATCTTGAGAAGGCCCGTTTTTCATAACATTCCGACGAATTTTCGACGATTTAAGAAAAAATAGCATATTCACGCGCTTTTTTTTGTCCATTTTCATTAACTTTACAAATCGAAGCTAATGATGAATTTTCATCGAACTTAATATCTTATTCGTGTGTTGATATTCTATAACAGAATTATCAACCAAAAAACTAAGACATTATGTACAACTCAGACGAAAACAACAGCCGACCGGCTCACAAAGATTACTCTATACCGCCAAGCAAAACTCAAACTGCCGTACGCACAATTTTCGGCATAGTTATGATTCTTATATACGTCGGCATGGGTGTGCTTCTGCTCATCAACTTCTTCAACTGGCAGGCTGATTGGGCATGGACACGCTATGTAGTCGGCATCGTATTGATCATCTATGGCTTCTGGAGAGCTTATCGCCAGTATAAAGGTATCGACTCACGACTTTAAGTATAAACAGCTATGATCTACCGTAAACTTTCTTTATTTATCGCTGTCGCACTGGCCGCTTCGCTGACAAGCTGTCTCAAATATGAGAAAAAAGCAAATTCATCAACCACCGGCACAATGACAATGGTGTGTGATGAAACCTTCCGCAACATCATGGAGCAGGAAATCGACGTGTTCGAGTATCAGTATCCCGACGCTCACGTGCTTGCCCGATACGCAACTCAGGGCGAAGCGCTTGACTCGCTTTTGAGTCTCAACACCCGAACGGTTGTCATAGCTCGTGACCTCACCAAAAAGGAAAAAGACTTCCTCAAAGGCAAACGACGCAACGTTAAGACCGCAAAAATCGCTGTTGACGCCATTGCCCTTATCGTAAATAAGGATAATCCCTGCTCTATGTTGACCACCAAGGAAGTGGGAGATATCTTGTCAGGCTCATCAACTCGCTGGGATGATCTCGAACCGTCAAAACTCGGTGAGATTTCTATTGTTTTCGACAATAAATCATCGAGTCTTGTTCAATTTATGCGTGATTCCCTCTTAAATGGCGGTGACCTCGGACCTAACGTTTACGCTCAGGGTTCAATCCCGGCAGTAGTAGAGACAGTCAGCAAAAACGTCAACGCGATTGGTGTGCTCGGAGTTACCTGGATAACTTCAGACATGAAGAGCGCCGAACTCACTGCCGACGAATTGGCGCAATCAGTGCTGTCTGATGAGCCCATCCAAGGAGCTTCACTCAGCCAGGAAGTCAAAGTGCTTAAACTTCGCCGCCCTGATGAAGTCACTGCTTATAAGCCCTATCAACAGAATATATTTGATGGCACTTATCCTCTCTACCGACCGATCTACATGGTTACGACCGGTGTATCAGGTAGCCTTGCAAGTGGATTCTACACATTTGTCACAGGTGATATAGGCCAGAAAATCATTATGAAGACAGGTATTATGCCGGCGCGTACACGCATACAAGTAGTCCAGGTCGGCAATGATTAAATTTTGAAACACAGACCACTAAAATCCAAGAAATATAATACAATAATATCTTTATAATCTGAAATGAAACAAAAACTTATTCTATCGCTGTTTGCAGCTGCCGCATTGTCGGCAACCGCGCAAAGCCAAGGCTACAAGGACGGCATTGAGTATTACAAAGCAGGTCAGTATGACAATGCTAAGACCATCCTTAACAATACTCTCAACAATGCCGAAACAAACAAGTCTCTTGCCCTCTACTATCTCGGACAGGTAGCACTGTCTCAGGACGACAAACAGGCAGCCAAAGACTACTTTGAAAAGGGTGTCGCCGCAGATCCCAACTGCGGCTACAACTACGTAGGTCTGGGAGCTATAGACCTTCTTAACGGCCAGACTTCTCAAGCTAACGATAACTTCAAGAAAGCTCAGGGTCTTGCAAAGAAAGACAACGAGTTGACAGTCGCTATTGCACGTGCTTACTACAACGCTGATCCGGTAAAATATACCAAAGAGCTCAACAACTATCTTGACAAGGCTCGCAAGGCTTCCAAATATCAGGAACCGGCTATCTACATCCTCGAAGGTGACATGCTCGCCGATAATCAGGAGTGGGGTAACGCAGCCAGCAAATATGAAATGGCAATCACTTACGAGCAGGATAATCCCGAAGGATATGTTAAGTTTGCCAACACTTATTTCAATGTAAATAAAGATTTCGCTATCGGCAAACTCGAAGAGCTCTACAACCGCGCTCCAAATTCGGCACTCGCCACTCGCGAACTCGCCGAGAAATACTATCAGGGTAATCACTGGAGAAAAGCCGCTGATCTCTATGGCAAATACATCCAGAACCCCAACCACTTCCCCGAAGACAAAGCCCGCTACTCAGTGCTTCTTTACTGGGGTAACAACTATGACGACTCTAAGCGCGTGGCAAAAGAAATACTCGCTAAGGATCCGTCAAACTTCCTCATGCAGCGCATGGTGTTCCTCAACGAAGCTGCTCTCGAAAACAACGAAGCTGCTGTCGCTGCTGCTGAAGCATTTATCAACAACAATCCTAACGGCCGCTTCTCTTCAAACGACTTCGTTACTTACAGCGATGTCCTCGCTAAGCTCGGTAATGATGTTGAAAGTGTAGCCCAGTATGAGAAAGCTGTTTCCATTGACCCCGACAATACAGAACTTCTGAGCGGTCTCAGCGCGATTTATACTAAAGCCGGCGCTAAAGAGCCCAAGTTCTATGGTAAGGCTGCTGACACCTACGCTCTTTACCTCAGCAAACTCGACGATCACAAATCAAGCGACCTCTATGACGCTTCTCGCCGTTACCTCAACGCTGCCGCTACATGCGCTCCTGAAGATAGCGTTCTCCGTCAGGAATATGCTCAGAAAGGTCTTGAATACATCGACAAGACAATTGCATCTGCTCAGCCCAACCCTACCCTCTATCAGTTCAAGGCTCGTCTTTATATCGCCGGTAACAACAACCACGTAAACCAGGAAGCTGTCGATACTTACTATCAGATGATCGACCTTCTCGACCAGGATCCGGCTAACAAAGATCCCAAAAATCCTCAGAACAAGCTTAAACTTTATAAAGAAGCTGCACAGTTTATCTACGCATATTACGGAACAGTGCTTAAAGATAAAGAAAAAACTGCTGAGGCCGGTAAGGTATTCAAAGAATACGAAGACCTGCTGAACGAAGCTGCAGCTCAGTAATCCTGATTTTATTCCAACTTTTTTAAGGGCGGCTATCTTTAACGGTAGCCGCCCTATATTTACCTCCAAAATCAATTTTTCATAAAAAATGAGTAATGCACCTCTGGCTGAAAGAATGCGGCCCCGCACTCTGGATGATTATATCGGACAGCAACATCTCGTAGGCGACGGATCGATTATCAGACGTATGATTGATTCGGGCAACGTCTCCTCTTTTATACTGTGGGGTCCTCCCGGTGTCGGAAAGACCACACTCGCGCGAATCATTGCCAACACGAGAAAATCAGCATTTCACACACTGTCTGCTG